>JAPOOH010000160.1 GCA_026713505.1 Chloroflexota bacterium
CGGCACGGCGCAGCGGATGATCTCGCAGCCTACCTCTTCGAGGCCGTGAATCTGCGCGACCGTGGCCTCGACGTCGCGGGTGTCGGTCTTGGTCATGGACTGGACGCTGACCGGGGCGTCCCCGCCGATCTTGACGTCCCCCACCCAAACAGGCTTGGTTACCCGGCGTGCCATACTCGGCTCCCTCAGTGAATGCTGCGACCATGATACACCCGCTTGGCGAACGCCCGAGTGTAGTGCCTGGCCTGGCAAGTGCGCTCCCTGGTTCCCTGCTTCGCGGCTTCACCCGATACGTGACACCCGCCCCTTATGCGAACGCTTGCCCGCACGGTACGCTGGTGCTTGGCGGGGCCTGGGCCGCGAAGTCCTCCCGCCGAATGCGACACAATGCGACACATTTTCCGAAAACGACTGGCTTCTCACTCCTGGCGACCTTCTGCCTGGGAGTGAAGGGACTGTCGCATTGCTGTCGCATTCTGTCGGAATAGCTGCCGCATACTGCCGCTGATGTGTTGAAAAGTGTCGGCTGTCTGTCGGGTGCTGTCGCCTCATGTCGGGTGCGTTGCAGGCGGACTTGTTCCCTCTCCTGAGGAAGATGAGGTCAGGCACCCCCGAAGAGACGCTGCAGGTCGTTCACGGATATGGCGACGATCGCCGCGATGAGCAGGGCGAACCCGGCGGCGTGCACGAAGCGTTCCTTCTCCGGTGCGAGGCGGCGGCCACCGCGCACGATCTCCAGTAGCACGAACGCGATGCGCCCGCCGTCCAGCGCAGGGAATGGGATGAGGTTGATGATCGCGAGGTTGATGGACAGCAGTGCCGTCCAGAGTATGAGCGGGCTGATGCCACCCTCCGCAACGTCGCCCGTTATCTGCGCGATGCCGATGGGGCCTGCCACCTCTATAGAGGCCGACCCCGCTATCCAACGGGAGACCTCGTTCCGGAAGAGCAGGAGTATCTCGCCGATCTGCGCGAAGCTCGCCCGGAACGCGGCGGGCGGCGCCATCGAGCGTGTCTCCTCCGGGTACGCCTGCACCGTGAGGCCGTCGAGCGCGTCCTCCGTCGGTGGCAGCTCCAGCGCCACGACGGCTCCTCGGCGCAACACCTCCGCCTGCACAGCCTCCGTGGGCGCTGCCTGCAGGGCGGCTGCAAGAGCGGTTTGCGGGCTGTCCTTGTGCAGTACGCGCCTGTCGCCCACCTGCAGCAGCAGGTCTCCGGACAGCAGCCCGCTGCGCTCCGCCATCGAGCCGGTTGCCACTGACGCAACGGTCAACCGGGCGTCGGTGAGGAGAATGCCAACGGCCCCCTGCCCTTCCGGCGGAGCGACACGCACCTCCGGGATGCGCAACGCGATGAGCCGCCCACGCCGTTCCAACGTCCACGCCGTGTCTGCACCCAGACGTCGGTGGATGGCGGTGAAGAGGTCCGAGGAGTTGGCTATCCGCTTGCCGTCTGCCGTGCGGACGAGGTCTCCCGCCTCAACGCCTGCCCGCTCGGCAGGCGACCCCGGCGCGACACTGAGCACGGCCACGTCCGTCACCAGTTCGGGCTGCGGAGTCATGAAGGCGATGGTAAGCAGGAGCACTGGGAGCACGGCGTTCATCGTAGAGCCCGCGCCGAGGATGACGAGCCGCTGCCACGCACGTTTGCCCGCGAAGCTCGCGGGCGCCGTGGGGTCTTCCTCGCCGAGCATCCGCACGAAGCCGCCCAGTGGCAGCAGGTTGAGCGAATAGGTGGTGCCGCCCCGCGTGAAGCCGAATACCCGCGGAGGGAGACCGATACCGAACTCCAGTACCTGCACTCGGGCTAGCCTGGCGGCGGTGAAGTGCCCCAACTCGTGCGCGATGACGAGCAGCCCGAGGACGGCGAAGAAGAGGAGGATGGCCACCGTACGGACTCAGGCGGGCGTCAGCCCACGCCTGCCGCTGCCGCTGCCACGCGGCGCGCCCACGCGTCGGCCTCGAACACGGCCTCCGGCGTCGAGGCATCGAAGGGTTCGTGCCGTTCGAGGACGCGCTCGACGATGCGGTGGATGTCGCCGAAGCCGATCCGCCCGTCCAGGAAATAGTGCACGGCCTCCTCGTCGGCGGCGCTGAGCACCGCGGGGTAGGTCTGCTCCCTGCGCCCCGCCTGCACCGCCGTCGCGAAGCAGGGATAGCGCGCGGGGTCCAGCGCCTCAAACGTGAGGGACGGCCGCGCCAGCGGATCGTAGCGCGGCAGTTTGCCGTTGTCGAGGCGCGCGGGCCAGGCGAGCGCCGCCTGGATGGGCAGCCGCATGTCCGGCGGGCCCATCTGTGCTTTCACTGAGCCGTCTGCGCACTCGATCATGGAATGAATGATGCTCTGCGGGTGGACGACCACCTCTATGCGGTCGAACGGAATGTCGAAGAGCCAGCGGCTCTCAATCACCTCGAACCCCTTGTTCATCAGCGTAGAGGAGTCGACGGTTATCTTGCGCCCCATGACCCATGTGGGATGCGCGAGCGCCTCCGCGGGGGTCACGTGGGCTATCTCGTCCAGCGGTCGCGTGCGGAACGGGCCGCCGGATGCCGTGAGGATAAGCCTGCGCACCGGCTCGTCTTCCCCTCTGAGGCACTCGCCTCTGGCCGAGGGGTCGCTGTGCGCGGGGACAACACACGGC
>JAPOOH010000586.1 GCA_026713505.1 Chloroflexota bacterium
CACCGACATGGGCTTCCGGGTCGTCGAAGGGCCCGACATCGAGGACGACTTCCACAACTTCACGGCGCTCAACATCCCGCCGGAGCACCCGGCGCGGCAGATGCACGACACCTTCTACTTCGGCGCCGACGAGGCGGGCGAGCGCATGCTGCTCCGGACCCACACCTCGCCGGTGCAGATCCGCACCATGCAGGCGGAGCCGCCGCCTCACCGAATCATCGCGCCGGGCCGTACCTACCGCTGCGACTACGACATGACCCACACGCCCATGTTCCATCAGATCGAGGGGCTGGTGATCGACGAGAGCACCCACATGGGCCATCTCAAGGGTTGCCTGATCGATCTGGCGCGGGCGTTCTTCGAGGTCGAAGACCTGCCGGTGCGCTTTCGCCCGAGCTACTTCCCCTTCACCGAGCCTTCCGCCGAGATGGACATCGGCTGCTCGCGGGAAGGCGGCGGTTTGCGTATCGGCCACGGCGCCGACTGGATGGAGATTCTGGGCTGCGGCATGGTGCATCCGCGCGTGTTGGAGATCGTGGGCCTCGATCCCACCCGATACCAGGGCTTCGCCTTCGGTCTCGGGGTCGAGCGCCCGGCCATGCTGAAGTACGGCATTCCCGACCTGCGCAGCTTCTTCGACGCCGACCTGCGCTGGCTGCGCCACTACGGCTTTGCGCCCTTCGACGTGCCGAGTTTGGCAGCGGGGCTCAGCTCGTGAAGTTCACCCTCTCATGGCTGAAGACGCATCTGGAGACCGATGCGTCGCTCGACAATATCGCAGCCAAGCTCACCGCCATCGGGCTCGAGGTGGAGGGGGTCCGCCGACCGGGCGACGATCTCGCGCCTTTCACGGTTGCCTACGTGGTCGAGGCGCGGCAGCATCCGAACGCTGACAAGCTCAGGCTCTGCACGGTCGATACGGGTAAGGGTCAAGTCGAGGTGGTTTGCGGCGCGCCCAATGCGCGGACGGGCATGAAGGGCGTCTTCGCCCCGCCCGGCACCACCATCCCCGGCACCGGCGTCGTGCTCAAGAAGGCGAAGATCAGGGGCGTCGAGAGCTGCGGCATGCTTTGCTCCGAGCGCGAAATGGGTCTGAGCGACGAGCACGAGGGGATCATCGAGCTCGACCCGGACACCCCGGTGGGCGCGCCCTTCGCTGATGTGATGGGCCTGGACGATCCGCTCTTCGACATCGCGATCACGCCCAACCGGGCCGATTGCCTCGGCGTCTACGGCATCGCCCGCGACCTCGCGGCCGCCGGCCTAGGCCGCCTCAAGAGCGCCGACATCGAGCCCGTCGCCGGCACGTTTACGAGCCCCATCGACGTGATCCTGGACTTACCCCGCGCCGGCTCTCTCAGTTGCGCGCGCCCCGGACGTAGCGGCAGAGGAAGGGCGGGCAGGGGCTCGGCCCGTCGCCGGGGAAGTCGAGGATCACGTCGATCGGGCTCGTGAACGTGCCGGCGACGGGCTCGATGTCAGCGCTCTTGAGGCGGCCGAGGCCGGCGGCCGCCA
>JAPOOH010000161.1 GCA_026713505.1 Chloroflexota bacterium
CAACGCGCGCGGCGTCACTGCCATGAGCAGGCCGATGCTCGCCAGCCTCATCCCGCCCGCGATGTTGTGAGCGCTGTTCTCCGTGATGCCGGGCAGCACCTGCCGCTCGCTGCGGGTGGGGTACTTCGCCGCCAGCACCGCGCCGAGTCCATATATGGCCACCAGCCCCCAGAGGGTCCGTCCGCGCTTGCCGCCTCTAGCCTCGTGGTGCAGCAGCGGACCGAGCCCCTGCACGAGCACGCCGTAGCCTGCAAACGCGGCGTTCATCAGCCGGGCGCTCGACGTGCCCCGTGCGGCGAGCCGGCTCATCGTGTGTTGTGTCGAGTTGTAGCCGGGCGGGGCGCGTCGCATCGCACGTGCCGTAACGGACGTGTAGTAGAGGGGCGCCAACGCGGCCATGGAGGCCAGTCGACGCCGAATCGAGCGGGACAGACTCATCCTGCCACTCCCGACGTGATCGCAATCGTCGCAGTGATCAGTACAACCCCCAGCGCAATGCGCCGGAACACCGATGGAGGGACACGGCTGGAGAGCCATATCCCCACGGAGACTCCGAGAAAACCTGCCGGCAGCAGCACAGCGGCAAGCCACAATGCTTCAACCGTCAGCACGCCAGCCACGATGTGGCTCGGTAAGGTCGCGAGCGCCACCGCCTGTAGATAATAGACCATATCCGCACGGAACTGGCGCTGCGCGACGCCCTGGTTCGCGAAGAACAAGATGATGGGTGCGCCTGCCAGACCCGTCGCACCCGTCAGCAACCCGCTCGCAGCCCCGACCGGGATAGAAGCGAGACGCTGATTGCGCGCCGCGCGCTGGAATCCGAGCAGAAGCGCCATCGCCACGGTACCTGTCACCACGCCCAGTAGAATCTTGAGCTCCGGCGCATCGAGCCGGGCCAGGACCAGCGTTCCCACCGGCGTGAACGCCGCGCCTGCGAGCATCATCGGCCACACCCGGCTGATGCGAAAGTCGCGCCGCGTGTGCACCATCAACGGGAGATTCACCGCTGTGCTGAGGACCAGCAACACGGGGACTACGAGTTTCGGGTCGAGATAGACGGCCATTACGGGCAACGAGGTGATGACGAATCCGAAGCCGGTCGCGCCCTGGACGACCGAGGCGAAGAGCACCGTTGCAGCGGAGGCGACGACGAATGGCAGATCGGGCATGGACGATTTGGCCGGCCCCTAGTCCACGGGGATGAAGGGGGCGGTCGAGCCGTCGAACAGCAGGTTGCTCGGCAGCACCTTGTCCAGCTCCTCCATCGTCCACTTCCCCCTGGTGCGGAAGTCCTTGTTCGCCGTCCGCACCTCGGTCGGGTGCGCGTAGAACCCGTACTTGCCGCTCCCCGCGCGGAAGACGCAGCCGTTCACGTGCGACGCCGCATCGCTCGCCAGCCACACGACGATAGGCGAGACGTGCTCGCCGCCCGGGCGGTTCGACGCGAGTTCGTCACCCGCCTTCTTGGCGGGGATGCCGGCCTCTGCTAGCACCTCGGGGTGACGGTAGTTGATGAAGCCGCGCGTCTGCGCCATGGGCGCGATCGCGTTCACCGTGATGTTGTGGTAGCGGAGCTCGAAGGCAAGGTTCCACGTGAGACTGACGATGCCGCCCTTCGCGGCGCCGTACGCGGCGCGGCCTTCCGGGTTGCGCCACTGGCTGGACGCCGTGTTTATGATGCGCCCTGAGCGCTGCTCCATCAGGAGCGGGACGGCGTGATGGCAGGTGTTGAACGTCCCCTTCAGGTGCGTCCCCACGACCGCAGCGAAGTCCTCAGGGGTGATCTGGTGGAAGAGGCCCTCCCGAGCGATGCCGGCGTTGTTCACGAGGACGTCCAGCCTCCCGTAAGCATCGAGCGCCGTCCGGATGATCTGCCCGGCCTCCTCGTAGTCCGCGACGGAGTTGTAGTTAGCGACGGCCTCGCCGCCGTTCTCCCTGATGAAGGACACCGTGTCGTCGGCGGGGGCGCTGCTGCCACCCGTGCCCGTCCGCTCGACGCCCGGGTCGTTGACCACCACCCTGGCCCCC
>JAPOOH010000587.1 GCA_026713505.1 Chloroflexota bacterium
CCTTTTGATTAACTGCATAGGCATCGGAGTCATGTTCGCGGTATACAGTCGGCTGCGTAGATCGCTTACCCTTTGGATCTGATCCATGAATAACGACTACGCCGTCAAATTGCAGGACGTGACGCTGGAGATACCGGCCAGGCACCGTCTTCCGCATAAGGCAAGAATAAAGACAGTCGGCACAAATTCCGAATCCGCCCAAGTTGGCGGGCGTTTGAGCTACGGGCGAGGATCGTCAGCTACGGTGACTATCCTGGAAGGCGTGAACATTGCCATTTCCAGGGGACAGCGGGTCGGCCTGATCGGAGCCAACGGGGCAGGCAAGAGTACGCTTTTGAGGATTATGGCAGGGATCTACTATCCCACGCGTGGGGTCGCGGAAACGCGAGGAACAATATCGACCTTGTTCCCGGAGCTTCTCGGCGTTCGCCCGGATGCAACCGGAATCGAGAATATTGTTCTCACGGGAATCCTATTGGGACTGACGCGAAAGGAGATCAGCAGGCAGATACCGGAGATCATCGAGTTCACCGAGTTGGGCGATTACATCTACATGCCGCTCCGGACGTACTCGAGCGGAATGAGGACGCGGCTCGTTCTGTCCATTGCGACTTGCCTTCGTCCGGATATTTTGCTCGTAGACGAGGTAATAGGAGCCGGTGACAAGGGATTTCGTCTCAAGGCCAAGGACCGACTCAACGAGATGATGACCTCCGCAAACACCCTGATTGTGGTCTCGCAGTCTCCCGAGATCATTCGCGAGTTTTGTACCGAGGCTATATGGCTGGAGCGCGGACAAGTGAGAGCCACAGGGGAAGTGGAGGAGGTGCTGCGGGGGTATGCTGCCGAAGCAGTCGGGACGAATTCAGGACTAAATTACGACTCCGAAACTCTCCTGGCAGTCAAAGATGGGCTTGCCGGGAACTCCGATCTGAATTGGTCGTCGGACATTCCCATTACGAGTTGGGATGGAGTGACAGTGGGTGGCAGCCCGAAGCGCGTGACACGACTAATTCTTCGCGAGAGTGGGTTGCGAGGGACGATACGGCCCGAGTTGGGTGGGCTCTCCGAACTGACTCACTTAGACCTGAGAAGAAATCTGCTGAACGGAGAGATACCGGAAGAACTGGGGCAACTTTCCAAGTTGGTAGTCCTGGATCTTCATGGCAATCGCTTGGAAGGATCTATCCCGCGAAAACTGGGGCACCTTCCCGAGTTGAAAATACTGAACGCTCACAGCAACAGATTGAACGGACCAATTCCCTCGGAACTTGGTCAGGTATCAAACTTGGAGCAACTGTACCTCCACAATAATCGATTGAGCGGTGCAATACCGTGTGAACTAAGCAGCCTTAGCGCACTCGACAACTTGTGGCTCTCCAACAACCGGCTGAGCGGTGAGATACCCACTGCACTCGGTCACTTGACCGGCCTTACCCATTTGAGTCTTTATGGCAACCTGCTGACAGGGACGATACCGTCCGAGTTGGGTACACTTGGCAGCAGTCTGCTGCGCCTGCGCC
>JAPOOH010000162.1 GCA_026713505.1 Chloroflexota bacterium
ATCGAGGCCGATCTGACGGCCAGCCTCAGTATCCCCATCCCCCCGCTGACCGTGCTCACCCACCACCCGGAGCGCACCGAGCTCCGCACCGAGAGGGTGAGCCTGTGGAGGCCGGGGGCCAGCGACTACGACAGCGAGACGGTCACCGTGACGAAGGACGACGGATCCACCTCGTCCGCCACCCCGCCGGCCTACGCCCACGTCCCCGGCACGACCATCCACCGGGACGTGACCATCTCCATTGTCCACCCGGAGCATGTCAAGGCCGAGGTGGTGGAGAGGTCTCCGATCACCCGCACCCGCGAGGAGTCTCTGTCACTGGCCTCCGCAGTCGGGTCCGACGATCTGTTTGCAGTCCTGGTCCTGCCCGAGCCTGAACCCGAAGACCCGCCCGCAGAGCAGGAACCGGCGGACGGGCTGCGCGGTTGGTTCGACGCCCTGGGATGGGAGTGGCCCTGGTGAGGCGGGCGTTGGCAATGACGCTCCTGGCTGGGGTCGGGCTAGCCACCACCGGCGCGGCCCCGCCAGAGAAGGAAGCAATGCTTCACGCCTTCGACCGCGTGCTCACGGCGATGGCCTACGCCGGCGCGGGACTCGCCGTCTTCGCCATCGTCTGGGCCGGGTTCGTGCTGATGGCCGAGGGAGGAGAGGAGCGCGGTGGCGGCAGAGCGAAGGCCGCCGTCGTCCTGGCGGTCGTGGGCCTTGTCCTGGTGCTGTCGGCCAAGGGCGTCGCCGCCCTGCTCAAGCACGGCGTGCTCCCTTCCCTCCCAACCCCATAGAGAAAAGGAATCTATCAAGTTGAAGAAACTGATTGAACGAATCACGAGGCGCGGACCGGAGACAGCCAGGGGGAAAGCTCCCCTTCCGCAAGAGATACCGGAAGGCGGACACGAGTCCCTTACTTCTCCCGTCGCTCCCAGGGATGCCGAGCCCAAGCTTCCGCCTGAGCTGCCCTTGTTCTTTATGCTCTCGCACCTGGAGGACAACGGCCCGGTGCGGCTGGACGGGGTGAAGCTGGGCGTCTGCGAGGTGATGGGCCTTGAGATTGACGAGCCGAAGCTGGGGGCCTTCGCTGGGGCGCTCAACGCCCTGGACTTCCCGGCCCAGCTACTCATCCGCCAGCACCCGCCGCGCCTCGGAGGGATGCGCGAGAGGCTGCAAGAGGCCCAGCCCGCCGACCTTCCTCCGCAGACGAGGGCGGCGGCCGAGTCTCTCCGTCGTCTCCTGACCGACCTTGAGGCGAGGGACGGCATCCTCGACCGGCGCTTCTACGCCGTGTGCGAGCACACCCGCATCGACGACCTGCGCGGCCTGCTGGCAAGGGCCGGGCTCTCCGTCCACCCCATGAGAGGCCGCCAGCTTCGGATGTTTCTCGTGTCGGCGGCCCTGGGCGGCTCGCCCTCTGACTTCGACGAGGAGGCAACCGTCGAGGTGGAGATCAACCGGCGCGACATCCGCATCGGCGCACACCTGACCCGCTCCCTCCACCTGGGCCGCTGGCCCCGCTCCCTCGTCCCCGGCTTCCTGCAAGGGCTGATGGCCGCGGGCGCGCCGATGGACCTTGCCGTCCACGTCGGGCCGATACCGGCGGAGCACGCCGCCCGCACCCTGGAGTGGCAGAAGGTGCGCTTCGAGTCGGCCCAGTCCCTCTCCTTCAAGCGGGGGCGCACCATGTCGCCGGAGGCGGAGATCGCCCTGGAGGACATCACCCGCCTGCGCGACGAGGTCCAGCGGGGCAGGGAGCGGCTCTTCCATGCATCGCTTTCCGTGACCCTTCACGCGAAGGACGAGGCCGCCCTCAAGGAGATGACCCAGCGGGCCAAGGCCCACTTCGCCGCCACCCTGGGCAAGCTCGACAACCTGGCTTTCCGCCAGCGCGAGGGGCTGCTTGCGACCCTGCCCCTTGCCCTG
>JAPOOH010000163.1 GCA_026713505.1 Chloroflexota bacterium
CCTTCCGACCCCCGCTCGCCCGTGCAACCGGTGAGCATCAAAGCCAGGAGCATGACCCCCAGAGCTATCCAGGACAGGAACCTCTTCGTCACTGACTTCATGCGGATCATCGCTTCACCTCCTATGTGAGATCCGTGACACTGCTCACGATAGGAGTGAAATGTGGCAGGAATATGTCGCCGGGCAGCAGTTTTCAGTGCGCCCGGTCCGGCCGCGAGCAGCGGGCAGCTAGGCCGCCCGGCGCCGGTGCGGACGTCATGGGACCGGGTACGGCAGGAGGGGCGTGGTATGCTCGCTCAGACGTTCCTGGCCAACCTGGTCGTAGCTGTATGGGCGAAACGCCCTGAACCTCGGGGCGGCCCGTTCCGCCGGCCAGGGCCGCGGTCCCGGTCTCAACGCACGACGGCCGACAGCCGAGGAGAGTGGCGCTATTCGCTGGTTCCTGATGCTCGCCGGACTGCTGGCTGCCTGCACGGCGGAGCCGACAGCGACGCCAGGGCCAACGGCGACCCTCACTCCTACACCCACGGCGGCGCCGACAGCCACGCCCATGCCTGCTGCGACGGCGAAGGCAACGCCGACACCGATGGCGACGCCCACCCCTACAGCGGCACCGACGGCCACGCCTGCGCCCACGCCCACGCCGAGCATGTCCGAGCGGGAGGCGCTGATCGCCTTCTATCGGGCAACCGACGGCTCCAACTGGACGAACAACGACAAGTGGTTGAGCGAGGCCCCACTGGGGGAATGGCACGGCGTGGAGGTCGAAGACGGGCGCGTCGTTGGATTGGAGATCGGCAGCGTCGAGGAATACAACGATTGGGATACCCCGGACATTGGATTGACCGGGACCATCCCGGCGGAACTGGGCAGCCTTGTCAACCTCGAGCGGCTGGTGCTCTGCAGCGACTGGCTGAGTGGGACGATCCCGGAGGAACTCGGCGGTCTCATCCGTCTGCGGGAGCTGGCGCTCTGCAGCCTGGACCTGGGCGGAGAGATACCCCCGTCGCTGGGCGGCCTCGCGAACCTGGAGACGCTGTACCTGTTCGGCTATGAGCTGAGCGGGGAGATCCCGCGGGAGTTGGGCAACCTTTCCAACCTGGAGGTCCTGGTCATTTCGGGTGCCCGGCTGAGCGGGGGCATCCCGCGGGAGTTGGGCAACCTCACCAACCTCACCGTCCTGCAGCTCAGCGGAGATGAGTTGAGCGGGGAGGTGCCGCCGGAACTGGGCAACCTTGCCAACCTGCGCCTGCTGCGGCTGAGCGGCGGTTTGACTGGTGAGATCCCTCCTGAGCTCGGCAACCTCGCCAACTTGCAGGCCCTGCTCCTATGGGGCATTACGCTGAGCGGGGAGATCCCACCGGAACTGGGCAATCTCGCCAGCCTGCAAACACTCTACGTTGAAGGCACCGCCCTGAGTGGGGAGATACCGCCGGAGTTGGGGAATCTCTCCAAACTGCAAGTGATGCACGTCTCAGCCAGCCGGTTGAGCGGGGAGACACCCTCAGAGCTCAGCAACCTTTCCAATCTGCGGGCATTGAGCCTCGGCCTGAACAGGCTCAGCGGAGAGATACCGCCGGAGTTGAGCAGCCTGACCAACCTGCAGAGCTTGCACCTTCTCAGGAACGACCTGAGCGGAGAGATACCGCCAGAGTTGAGCAGCCTTCCCAACCTGCTCAGCCTGGACCTCTCCGGCAACGGCTTCCGAGGCGAGATACCGTCATGGCTGGGCGGCCTCGCCAACCTGCAAAGATTGATCCTCTCCGGGAACGAATTCAACGGGCAGATACCGCTATGGCTGGCCAGCCTCACCAACCTGCGGACGCTGGTCCTTGGAAACAACGAGTTGGGCGGAGAGATACCGCCGGAGTTGGGGAGCCTCGCCCAACTGCAAAGTCTGTACCTTGAGAACAACGAGTTGAGCGGAGAGATCCCGCCGGAACTGGGAAGCCTTGCCAACCTGATCGACTTGAAGCTGGACGGCAACAGTCTGAGGGGTGGGATCCCACGTGAGTTGGGGAACCTCACCAACCTGGACAGCCTGCACCTTAACGGGAACCAGTTGAGCGGAGCAGTACCGTCCGAACTGGGGAATCTCGTCAACCTCCACTACCTGTTCCTCAACGGCAACCGGCTGGAGGGGTGTGTGCCGCGCGTCCTGGAACCGGAGTTGTGGGACAGCGATCTGGGTGACCTGCCGTTCTGCTAGGGACGGGCCTGTTCCCGCCCGGCCGGTCGCCCCTCCTGCCAGGCCCTGGTCGGCCGGCTGAGGCGGATCCTGCGGAAAAACGACCTGCTGTGAGCTCTCGCTTCCCCGACGCTTCCCCGGCGCAGGCCGCGTCCGGTTCGAGCACACCGGAGAGTCCCACGGTGTCGAAGCACTCCTGGATGCTGACCGTACGGTCGCCGACGGCGTAGACATGCTTATCAAAGTTATCATCTTGACAATGATAGACATTGAACCGGGGAGTCGAACGTATCGCAGCTAACGGAGGCGCCGCTGCAACCCGGGGCGCCGATCACTGAGGAGAACACGTTGCATCGGGTCGACAGGGCCCGTGACCTGGAGGAGGCAACCACATGGCAACGCCGGCCGAAGGTGCGACAAGAGCAGCGATCCACACGAGTGGACTGACGAAGTACTACGGCAAGAACCGTGGTATGGAAAACGTCGACCTGGACGTCAAAGAGGGTGAGGTATTCGGTTTCCTCGGGCCGAACGGCGCCGGAAAGACCACGACGATCAGGACGTTGCTGGACGAGATCAGGCCCACTGCCGGGACTGCGACCATCCTCAGCCTGGACACGCACCGGGATGCCGTGGAGATCCGAAGGCACATCGGTTACATACCGGGAGACCTTGCGTTGTACCCGAACCTGACAGGCCGGGACACCCTGACGTACTTCGCGAATATGCGCGGCGGCGTCGACTGGTCCCATGTCGACGAGCTGGCCGAACGACTCGCCTCCGACCTCTCTCGAAAGGTCGGAGACCTGTCGACAGGCAACCGTCAGAAGGTCGGGATCATCCAGGCATTCATGACCCGGCCGGACGTGCTGATCATGGACGAGCCGACAGCCGGGCTCGATCCGCTGGTCCAACGGGAGTTTCAGGACATGGTGCGCGAGGTGACCGCACAGGGGTGCACCGTCTTCCTGTCCAGCCACACGCTCTCGGAGGTCCAGCGTGTCGCAGACCGCGTCGGGATCATCCGGGACGGTTACCTCATCACCGTGGAGTCGGTTGCGGAACTGCGGTCGAAGGCGATGCGCCGGGTGGAGTTCGTGCTCGACTCGGAGACGGACGCGTCGGTGTTCGAGGCGGTGGCCGGCGTCCGCAACGTCGTCGCCAACGGCGTCCACGTCGAGATGTCCTTCGACGGCGACATGGGCGAGCTCCTGAAAGCCGCAATGGACAGGCACGCCGTGGAAGACATCAGGACGAGCGAGACGGACCTCGAGGAGATATTCCTCACGTACTACCACACCGATGAGGAGGCCGGGTGATGGCGCTCTCCAGCATATCGCTCAAGGTGACGCGAGACCGCTGGCTCGGGTGGGCGATCTCTGCAGCCAGCCTCACGTTGTTGCTTCTGTTCGGGATGGCGGCCTACAGGGACATCGACCTCGCCGTCTACAACGAGATGCCCGAGGCGTTCCGCTTGTTGCTCGGCATCAGGGAGAATGTAGACGTAGGAGGCCTGGCTGTCGGCTACGTCTTCGGATCGTTCGGGGCCGTGGTGGTGGCCGTCATGGCGCTCGTCATGGGCAGCGCGGCGATCGCGGGCGAGGAGCGGAACGGCACGATGAACGTCCTGCTCGCGAACCCCAGGAGCCGCACGCACGTCCTGCTGTCCAAGGCCCTGGCCCTCGTCCTGCTCACCGCCCTCGCCGTCGCCGCCATCTGGGTAACGGTCCACCCGATCGCTGCCCTGCTGAGTGTTGAGATCGGCGGCTTGAACGTGGAAGCCCTGGCGCTCCACCTGTACGTCAACGCTGTCTTCTACGGAATGCTTGCCCTGGCCATAGGCGCTGCGACCGGCAACCGGGACACGGCGACGGGCGCGGCGTCCGGCATCCTCGTCCTCTCTTTCTTTACCGTGGGACTCCTGCCCCTCGTACAGGGGCTGGAAGGGCTCCGCCAAGCGTTCCCCTGGTACTACTTCGAGGGCAGCGAGCCGGTCTACAACGGCATCGCATGGGGACACCTCGCAGTGCTCCTTGTCGCAACGGCAGCTCTCCTGGTCGTGGCCGTGGTTGGGTTCAACCGCCGTGACCTGAGGAGCCAGTCCGTCGGCACCTCGCTGCTGGACAGGGTCCGGGGCAACCCGCTCCTCAACAGGATGATCGGCCGGCTCGCCGGTTCAGCCAGAGTCTCGTCGATATGGGTCAAGACCGTCTCGGACTACCAGACCCTGCTCCTCGTCACGTCGGCTGCGATGTTCCTGGTCATGGGCGTCTTGCTGGGCCCGATGTATGCGTCGTTGCCGCAGGAGACGCTGGCTGCGTTCGACAACTTCCCCGAGGAGTTGATCGCCCTCTTCGGAGGCGGAGACCTGGGCACGGCGGAGGGCTGGTACACGCTGGAAACGTTCGGCTTGATGGCCCCCTTGTCGGTCATCCTCGTCACCGCCGTCATGGGCGCCGGAGCTCTCGCTGGTGAGGAGTCGCGGCGGACCATGGCGCTGCTGCTGTCCAACCCGATACCACGGTCCCGGGTCGTGTTGGAGAAGGCCGTAACGATGGTGCTGTTCGGCATCGCGGTCGGGGTGGCGACGTTCGCCGGAGTGGCCCTGGGGTCGGTGCTTGGCGGTCTCGGGATGTCCACGGGCAACATAGCCGCGACATGCGCGCTGCAGGTGCTGGTGGGCTTGGTGTTCGGGGCGCTCGCGCTGGCGCTCAGCGCGGGTACGGGGCGCACGGGAGTCGCGGTCTTCGGTGCGGCAGGGGCCGCGCTCGGCTTCCACCTGC
>JAPOOH010000164.1 GCA_026713505.1 Chloroflexota bacterium
CATGCGGACGAGGGCGTCGTAGACGGGAGAGTCGCCGTGCGGGTGGTACTTGCCGAGCACCTCGCCCACGACGGCGGCGCTCTTCTTGTAGGAGGAGCCGGGGCGCAGCCCCATGCCCTGCATCGCGTAGAGGATGCGCCGGTGCACGGGCTTCAGTCCGTCGCGGACGTCCGGCAGTGCGCGCGAGACTATGACGCTCATCGCGTAGTCCAGGTACGCGCTGCGCATCTCCTCTTCAATGCGTACGGGTCTGACGTTGTCGCGGTTCCCCGTTACCATGCCGCTCCTTTCACGTTACCCGGGAGAGGCCGCCAGCAACCACTACATGTGGTGGGCGGAGGACTGCCGCTTCCCAATATATGCCTTAATAGTCCGGCCATTATAGCAGGCGCCACCCCGATTCCCAACAACCTCGTGACGCCTGTTTGGGCATCCTTCCCCCTCGATGGCGGTGACCGGGTGGGACAGGCGCGAGGGCCGATGCGGGACTCTGCGCAGAGCCGCTCCGGCCCCTACGAGCCCGCCGGATGCCCCTTGTAGATGGCCACCGGCACCCGCGACCATCGCAGGTGTTCCATAAGCAGCGTGTCGCCCTCCTCGAACAGCCGGTACACCGCGAGGTCGATCGGGAAGCGGACGCGCCCCAGCGTGGTGACGAACGGCTTCGGCGGCAGCGGGTTCAACGGGTGCCGCCGCGCGATGGGCCCCAGTTTGCCCGGCACGAAGCCGTGCCGCGCGTACAGCTCGAACCCGCCCAGGAGCGTTCGCGTGAAGAAGTACACCGCTATCACCAGGAACACGGACGCCAGCAGGGAGGTGCCTCCTATCGGGAACGCCTGCGCCGGCACCATCAGGAGCACCGCAACCACCGCGATGGCCACGTTGCGCGTCGTCGGCTTGACCAGGTCCCGCCGCTCGGACGCCCAAGCGAGCCGGAACTGCATCCCGCAGTGCACGCAGGTCGCTTCGCGCGTGAGGTACAGGTGACGGCACTCGCCGGAGGGGTCCAACTGTTGCTGTGGCTGAGCGTTCCGGCGTCTCATCGCGGCATGTCTCCTGCCTCGTATCGTTCAGCCCAACCCGCGAGCCACTCGAACAGCTTCCGGAAGCTCTTCGGCACCTCGTCCTCACGCTCCGGGTGGCACTGCACTCCCACGAGCCACGGGTGCTCCGGGCTCTCCAGCGCCTCCACGATGCCGTCCTCCGGGTGGTAGGCCGACGCCATCAGGCACGGGGCGCGCTGCGCCTCCTTCAACCCCTGGTGGTGGCGGCTGTTCGTCCGATAGATCGCTCCCGCGCCGATTATGGCGCCGAAGCGGCTCCCCGGCGACACGTACACCTGGTGCGTGGCCGACTGGAACTCCGGCAGTGTGTGTCCCGGAAGGTCCTGGATGAGCCTGCCGCCCATCGCCACGTTGATGAGTTGCATGCCGCGGCAGATCCCCAGCGTGGGCATCTCCTCCTGCACCGCGTAGCGGAACAGCGCCATCTCCATCTCGTCGCGCTCCGGCTCGATGCCCTGCGCCCCGCCCGGCTGGGGCGTCTCGCCGTAGAGCGCCGGGTCCACGTCGCCGCCGCCGGTCAGCAGCAGCCCGGACACGCCGTCCATGGCTTCTTCGATGGAGGTGAATCGGTCGGGCGTCAGCACCCGCGCCTGCGCGCCGCGCGACTCGAGCGAGGCTACGTACCTGCCCGCCGTGCTGCCGTTGGACGTCGTCACGCCGATCAGGGCCACGCCTCAGCCTCCGAGCGCCGCGCCCAGCGCCGATGCGTCGACGCACGCGCGCGCCATCGCCCCGGCGCGCTCCGCCTTCGCCGCGTGGTGGATGCTCACCGCGTCGCTCAGCGACTCCAGCGCCGCCGCGGTCTCGTGCGTGTTCGAGCCGACCGCGATGAGCGGCACGTCCAGGTCGCCCGCGCGCTGGTAGACGTACTGGGACGGCGTCTCGCACCCCGTCAGGAAGAGCGCGTTCAGCGGGAAGTTGAGCGCGCTCATCTGGATGTCTATACGCCCGTTGCGTACGACGACCGCCTGGTTCGGCAGCCGCCCGAAGTAGTTGCCGCCCCACTCCGTGATGAGCCCGCCGATGAGGAAGTGCTCGATCAGCTCACTGCCGCCTTCCTCGCCCGCGAAGTACGTGCCGCCCAGGTGCTCCGCCGCCTGCTGCACCGTCGGCGCGAGCAGCAGCCGCTCTTCCGGCAGCACGCCGAGCACCGGCAGTCCCGCCTCCTCCAACTCCGCGGCGAGCCGGGCCGAGGCGTCGTGCTCCGCATACCGCGTGCGCTTGTTCACGACGCACCCCGCGAGCGCCTCGCCGAACGTGTCGCGCCACGTGCCGCAGGCCCCGGCGCCGAGCATCCGCTCGTAGGCCAGCACGGCAACCACCGCCGCGTTCGTGCTCCGGGCCAGCTCCGCCGCCCCGTCCACTCCCAGGGACGGTCCCTCCACCAGCACCACGTCGGCGCCCGATGCGGCGTCCTGCACGATGCGGGCTGCCTGCGACACCTGATCCGCCGATGCGGCGCCTTCGACCACAACCGTTTCCGCAGAGCCCCCCAACGACGCCAGGAACGCGGGGTCCGCGTCGCCCGGGGCCGAGAGCGGCTTCACGAGCGTCACGCGCTTCCCCTGCGACCGCAGCAGCGACGCCAGCCCGCAGGCGACCGCCCTCGCGCCCGCCCCGGGGCCCGCGCCCACTATCTGGACCACGCTCATCCTGGCTCCTGCCCCCTGCCTGCGTATCGCCGCGAGTATACCAGCGGTGCTCTCTCGCCCGTCATTCCAGCGGAGGCTGGAATCCAGGGAAGGGCGCGCGTGGCGCGCGGCCCCGCTGGCTTGCCGCTGCAGGAATCACACCAGGCGGCGCAGATCGTGGGCGGGTCTAGTCGCCCATGGCTCCGCTGATGTCCCTGCGCTTGAATATCCAGAAAGCACCCGCAAACAGGAAGAGGGTGTATCCGAGGATGGCCGCAAAGGACTGGAGGGTGTCCGAAGAGGGCTCACCAGTTGGGACGGCTGTCCAGGAGCGAAATCCCTGGATCAGAAGGTAGTCCGCGACATCGCCCAGCGTGTCATTGAAGTGCAGAAGCGGCGCGACGATGGATTCAACGATGAAATAGCCCACTGAGATTGAGATTCCCATTCCACGAGAGGCGGTGAGCGCGGTGGCGAAGACGCTGAGCGCTATGAAGGGCAGGAATCCATACACGCTCTTGAGGGAGACTATGAGGACGTCGTACCACGTACCGGAGTCGAGGAGGACTCCGGCCTCGTCCGGAGGGACCAGGGCGGCGGCCAGGCTGGACGCGATAGATGCCGCTGCGATGACGATGAGTACGCCGGCGCATACACACAGGAGCAACAAGAGCTTCGCGGAGAGGAACGTCCAGCGGCCGATGCCTCCGGCAAGGACCGTCCGCAGGGTGCCCCAGCCGTACTCAGTCCCCACCAATGAGGCTGTGAGGACCATTATGAGCAGAAGGCCTATCGCAACAGGACCCAATGAGGAAAAACCGGAGACGCTTGCGGTGATGCTGTTGGGGAGAGTGAAGCCCCTGCGAAGCTCGTCCAGGGTTACCGTGTTCCCGCAATCCTCGCTGCGCCATGCGTCCAGATGCTCCTGTGCCAGGTTTCGTTGCTCTTCAGTCAGTCCATCGAACCCCGTTGGCAAGCGACCCCTCGCAATGCCCACACACGTCGCTGTCACCGCCGTGCCCTGCCATTCGTCCGGTGACAGACTGATCGAGGAATCACCCTGGTTGACCACCTGATGCACCGCGTCGTTGTGGTAGGCCACGTAGTTGGTCCAGATGCCGAGTTGCGAGACCAGCACGGCTACTGCGAGGAGGACCCACGGCAGCCGCAGTCGGCGGAGCTTGAACCATTCCCATCTGGCCAGGCGAAGGACGTCCTGCATCGGCATCATGCGTCCTCCGGTACTTCTTCGTGGACGCCGGTTACTTCGAGGAAGTAGCGTTCCAGGGCCCCGCGACCGGAGTTTGTCTCGATCACGTAGACACCCGAGCGTCCGAGAGCCGTGGAGATGAGCGCCGTCTTGTCACCCGGAGCGGAGACTACGACCTCGCCATCCTCCATCTTCACGCCTTCGATCCAGTCCAGTTCGGCGAGAACCGAAACGGCTTTCGCGTCGTCTGTGGTCCTGAGTCTGAGCTGCTCTCCAGTCTGAAGGATGTCCGAGACTTCTCCCTGGGCGATCAGCGTTCCCCTGGACATGATGGCAACGCTGTCGCACACCTGCTCAACCTCATTGAGGAGGTGACTCGCCATGAGGACTGTTCTCCCATCCGCGCGGAGTTCGCGGATCAGATGGCGGACTTCGGCCATGCCCGCAGGGTCCATCCCGTTCGTGGGTTCATCCAGGAAGAGGACTTCGGGGCTGCCGAGAAGGGCAAAGGCAAGGCCCAGGCGCTGCTTCATGCCAAGGGAGTACGTGCTGAAGCGCCTGTCTCCGCTGTCCGCCAGGCCAACCCTTTCCAGCAGGCCGTCGATCTCTTCGGGTGCGCCTCGTCCGAAGATCCCCTGGAAGTAGAGGAGGTTCTCTCGCCCCGTGAGATAGGGGTAGAAGGATGGATACTCGATAATCGCACCCACGCGGCGCAGGGACTCTTCGAGTCGGTCAGTAGAGCCGAAGAGGCTGAAGGTGCCGGAAGTCGGCCTCACCAGGCCGAGCAGCATTCCCATCGTGGTTGTCTTGCCTGAACCATTCGGACCAAGCAGTCCGAATGTGCGTCCGCGTGGAACGGACACGGAGAGTCCGTCCACGGCGACGGTTCTTCCGTAGACCTTCGTAAGAAACTCGGCCTCGATCACAGGCTTGTCCGTGCTCATCCTGAAGCCTCCTGCGTGTTCCCTGAGGGCAGAAGCCGCCAGGTCGAACATCAGATGCGTCCATATGGTCAGCTTGCGCCAGCCCCTGCCCTCGCGCCGCATCCTGTCCCGGAAGAGTTGGACCATCAGGTCTCCGTACTCTTGCCGGAAATCCCTCGGGTATGCCCCGAGGAGCGCCCGATACACTCCCTCAGAGAGCATTCTGGGTCCCTCGACTGCGCATGACGTCCGTCCGTCTCGTCCTGG
Source organism: Chloroflexota bacterium (assembly GCA_026713505.1). GTDB lineage: Bacteria > Chloroflexota > Dehalococcoidia > Lucifugimonadales > Australimonadaceae > Bin16. The sequence goes on from JAPOOH010000164.1 coordinate 5,096, forward strand.
CAGCGCGCGCAAGTTGCTCCAGCCGAAGCACCTCCGCATCGAGAGTGCGGTCGCCCAATTCAGTGAGGCAGTAGTACCGCCGCCGCTCATCGTCCAGGTCGGGGTCCGGCCGCTCGAAGGTCTCTTCGATCAACCCTGCCTTCAACATCTGCTTGATGGCTCCGTAGAGCGTGCCCGGTCCCATCGTCACTGCCCCGGCAGTGAACGCCTCGACCTCCTTCATGATCCCGTAGCCGTGATTGTCCCCGGTGGTCAACGCCAGCAGGATGTGCAGCTGAGAAGCCGGCAAGGGGAGAAAGTCCGAGGGCGTTCGGTTCGGTGTCGTCACTCTTGAGCCTTCCTGGCGAGAGGGATCGGTTCCCACCTCGGTATCCTGACCTGATATAACGTGAGCCGTTACATCGGCTCACGCTATATCAAGCCTCGATAGATGTGTCAACCGCCTCATACTTCCTGTCTCGTCTCCAGCGGGCGGAACGTGGAAACCATGTCCCCGAACACCTGCAAATGATGTCCCCGGTCCAGGGAAAGGGCGCGCGTAGCGCGGTCACACCCATACCTGTATGCGCGGCGTGGGGGCGCTGCCGCGGTCGGGGGCATCGCCGTCGTCGTGGTCGGCCGAGTGCTCGGCGTCGTGTCCGGCGGGCGAGGAGAGGGCGGAGGGCAGGAGCTCGCACCCGATGCCGTACTGGGGGCGTGGAAGGCGACGCGACGGCGGAAGGTCGTCGTCCAGGAAAGGCTCGGTGCCGGTCCAGATGCCGAAGCACGGGGGCTTGAGGAAGGCGAGGGCAAGAGCGTCGGCCTTGTCCGGGGAGGGCAGGCCGCGTTTGCGCATCTCCCGCTTGCCCTCCAGCCGCACCTGGCCTGAACTCGAGACGTCGTAGCGCAGGGAGACGAGCTGGCCGGCGAGCTCCTCGTCGGGAGGGAGGGCGAGCAGGCCGTCGTTGAGCAGCATCCGCACCTCCCAGAAGATCTCGGAGCGGGTGTTGAAGAAGCGGGTGCGGTGCGGCGCGCGTCCGCCGAATTGGACGCCGTAGACGGGCTCGCCGAGTTCGCGGAGACGGTCGACGACGCCTCCGCCGAGTCCGCCCTCGTCGACGAACACGGCCTCCGCGCCGGTCTCCTCCCTCGTGCGGATGACCTCGTACACGAGGCGCATCGTGTCCATGCGCCGGAAGGAGCACAGGCTGTGGACGCGCCCGCCCTGGCGCACGCAGATGGCGGACTTGTCAGTGCCGAAGCGCCCGACGTCCACGCCCAGGTAGACGGGTACGTTGGGGTCGAGGAAGCCCTCACCCCCGGCCCCTCTCCCGGGGGGAGAGGGGAGATAGGAATGCGGGGTTCCTGCCTCCGCAGGAACGACGGCGCCGGGGTCATCCTCAATTGCG
>JAPOOH010000165.1 GCA_026713505.1 Chloroflexota bacterium
AACTTCGCGTGGACGAGCGTGCCTGCGGAGCAACGCGTGGTGACAAAGGTGATGGAGGAGTGTAACTGGCTCCAAGCGCTGGAAGGCGGGATCGACACTTCCCACGCCCCCATCATGCACCGGGCGCTGCGTCCTGAGGCCTCACAGCCGGGCTTGCCGGCGAACGACGCCTTCGTGCGAGGCGCCGCCCCTTCGTTGGAAGTGGACGTCACGGACTACGGCTACCGCTACTTCGGCATCCGCCCGCTCGGCACGGACCAGCAGTACGTGCGCGGCTACCACTTCGTGATGCCGTGGACGCAACTGCGTCCGGCGGGCAGGGGAATACAGAACCAGGTCCACGGACACCACTGGGTGCCGATCGACGACTACCGGTGCCTCGTCTGGAATTGGTATTACAACGAGGTTCAGCCGCTGGACAAGGGCAACGCCGGGCCGGAGGAGACCGGCAACATCTTCGGCGTGGACGTGGACGCGGAGAACGGCTTCCGTTCCTTCCGCAACCGCTCCAACAACTGGATGATCGACCGAGAGGCGCAGAAAACAGAGACGTTCACGGGCATCGTGGGCATCAACACCCAGGACCGTGCGGTGCAGGAGATGATGGGCCCGATTGTCGACCGCACCCGCGAGCACCTGGGCCCCGCGGACAGGGCCATCATCGCCGCGCGAAAGCTGTTGGAGGAGGCTGTGCGTACCGTGGAAGACGGCGGCGATCCGGCAGGCGTCTCTCCCACCTACTACGACCTGCGCGCCGTGGACCGCGTCCTCTCGGCTGACGACGATTGGCGTACCGACCTCATTCCCCGCATGGACCCGTCACTCACGGGCGTTTGAGGCGGTCCTCTCACAGCGAAGGCGTCGCAGTCCGCGTCTGAAGGATACGGCTGCACCCGCACCGGGGCGCCACCCGTTGACGCTCCGTCTGCCCGATGTTAGGTTCCGCTGGGCGATTCCCACCTGCCGGTTTCATCGCACGTACCCCAAGCGTGGGGTCTTGCGCCACCGAGGCTGGCGTGGGGTGGAACGCCCTGCATTCGTCACAGGGAGGATGACATGAGAGGGAAGGTTACCCACGTCTGCATGCGCGCCGTACCGGTAGCGCTCGTTGCTCTGCTGACTGCGGTGTTGTTCGCCGCCTGTGGGACGGACGACCCGACGGCTACGCCGACCCCGCGTCAGGCTGCCGCCCCCGCGACACCCACGCCGGTGCCGAGCCTGCTGGAGCAACTGCACGCGGCGGCGCAGCAGGAAGGCGAGATCGTCTGGGCGACGACCGACACGGAGGAACGCACCACCGCCATGATCGGCGCCTTCGAGGCGAAGTACCCCGGCGTCAGCGTCAGCCTCATCACTGCCAACAGCGCCGAGTTGCGCGATCGCCTCTTCCTCGAGGCGCAGGCCAACCAGATCTCCGTTGACGTGACAGACCCCGGACGCGACAACCGTGTGGTCGAGGAGGATCTCGCCGAGGACCTCACCGACATCGTCGAGGAGCTCGGAGTCGACCCGAATCTGGTCTACTCGGACAACCGCATCTGGTTGAAGGTGGGTGTCCCGCATGCGCCTATCTGCAACACGGACAGGTTTGCCGCAGGCGAGTTCCCGCAGTCCTACGACGACCTGCTCGACCCGAGCCTGGAGGGCGAGATCGTCGTCGAGAACCGGCTCAAGGGCTTCATCTACCTTACGAACCTGCCTGAGTACGGCGACTCGCGCCCCGGCCTCTGGGAAGAGGACCGCGTGGTCGACTACCTGTCCGCTGTGAAGGCGAACGACCTCA
>JAPOOH010000630.1 GCA_026713505.1 Chloroflexota bacterium
CGAACCAGTTCGCGCGCCGACTTCGCTGATAACTCCACCGGCACTCGAGCGTCCAGTCCCATGCCCTCGTTGACGAAGTCAATATTGAGCGTGTGGTCGGACTGCGAGTGGAAGGGGTGGTCGTAATAGACTCGCGCCCCGGTCAGCTTGATCCATCCCTTGTTACCCCGGCCGCTGCCTTCTATGTCTGCGTGTTCGGTGACGTATGTGCACATAAGAGATCTCCCCGCGTTCCGGCCGCAAGGCCGACACTTTTTCATTGGTTGATACAGGCGAAGCGTACTATCAGCCCGCCAGAGTGTCAACGTAGGTATCGGAAGCCAACGCCAGCCGATGCCGTTGCAAGTATTCCATCATCTGCTACAATCGCAACACAATACGGAGCATGTGATAGTTGATTCCGCAATTCGACGAACAGAGCGTACTTCCTCCGGGAATGTATGATACATCCTTTGGAGAGATTAGCTTAAGGTTTGGAGGTACTCAACAACGAGAAAAGCTCATCTCAGGCTTGGAGTCATATTTGCGTATTTGGGATGAGTCGGGGTTCTTGTCCTCCGTCATTATTGATGGAAGTTTCGTAACCAAGAAATTGAATCCGGGTGATATCGACATGATATTGGCACCCAAAGCCGAAGCGTTGTTCTCATTGGAATTTAACGCGTTGATGAGATCGTTTAGCCTCAACAGATCGTTTACAAAAAGGGAATTCGGATGCGAGGCTTTCATTGCTGCGACAGAAGAAGAGCTGAAGGGTTGGATAGAATTTTTCAGACATGACCGATTGGGAAGGGTTAAAGGTCTTTTGCGAATAGGGTTCCCTCTATGATGGAGTCGGAAGCAAATCAAGAATCGTTATCTAGTGTGACTATTGATCAGATTGGTCGCTTAGAGCACGCCCTGTTGGCAATGCGCAACACAGCTAAGGGATCCCCCGAGGTTCTGGATACAATAGCTTTAATAAATTACCAAGAAATAGTCAGACTCAGGAAAGAGTTAGATGTGGCATTGGGAGTCGCTCCCGTATATGCAAGTGACTTAGTGATGTCTCTTCAAGGACGAGAGCTTGGATTTGGAACGGCACCGTCCAGTGTAATAGCTAGCACTCTTAACAATATCAGGCATTCAGTACAGTCTGTCTTATACTACTTGGTGACAGGCCGAGTAACAAAAAGGGGTCGGCCTCCCAATTGGTTATCTGATGCGACCGACTTTCAATTTGAGGGAGTTGCCGCTGGGAGCATACGCATGATGCTGAATCTACCTGAATCTCGTTTGCAGTCTAATGGACAAGAGGACGATCCCGTTCAGAGAGGGATGGAGCATTTCCTGTCTACCGTTAACTGGGTATCTTCAGAATCTAACGTTGATGTTCTTATGAGGAAAATCGAAGACCCTCAACTTATGAGACTGCTTCTATCACAGGTTCGCGGTGTAGTGCCCGTTAGAAACGGTATCGTTGAACGGGTAGAATTTTCTGGCAAACTTGCTACTCTTGAGGGTGACCATATTTTGGTGCCAAGCTCTACTGACAGGATTGAGAATGCGCTGCGAGAGGTCACGGTTGTTGAACAGAGGGCGGTGGAACATGGATTTCTCAGGTATATCGACATTGACCGCGGTGTCTTTGAACTTAGAGATAGACCGGACAACAGACCAGATATATCATGTCAAGTCTC
>JAPOOH010000166.1 GCA_026713505.1 Chloroflexota bacterium
TGAGCAACTTCCCGCTGTCCATGACGATCAGGTGATCGGACAGTTCCCGCACGATGTCCATGTTGTGCGAGATGAACAGGATGGTCCTTCCTTTGCTGCGCATCTCGCGCATGAGGTCCTTCGCCCGTTCGAGCATCTGGGGAAACAGCCGGGCGAACGGCTCGTCGAAGAGATACGTGTTGACGTTCAGGGCCATGGCCCGACCTATCTCCAGCAGCTTCCGCTGGCCGTAGGAGAGGTCCATCGCCAGAGAGCGCCGCTTCTCCCACATGCCGACGCTCCGCAGTATCTGCTCCGTGCGCTCGCGCTGAGCGGCCCTGCCCCGTTCCAGGAGCGCCGGCAGGAGGCGGCGCTCCGTCAGCACCACCATGATGTTGTCCCATACTGTTATCTGGTCGAACAGACGGACGTCCTGGAACGTTCGCGTGATGCCCAGGCCGGGCGTCTCGTGGGGCTTCACCACGCGCAGCCGCACACCGTCGACGACGACCAGGCCTCCGTCCAGGGGCAGCATCCCGCTCAGGAGGTTGATGAGCGTCGACTTGCCGGAGCCGTTGGGGCCGATGACACAGGTGATCTGTCCGCGGGGTATGGCGATGGAGAGACCATCGACCGCGTGCACGCCGCCGAAGTGCTTGCGCACATCCACCGTCTCCAGCGCGTAAGGCGTGCGGCCCTCTGCCGTGGCGTCGCTCATAGCTTGTACCTCCCGAGCAGTCCCTGGGGCCTGAACAGCATCAGCAGCACCAGCAGCACGCCGAGGACCACCTGGCGCGCCTGACCGACATACGCGTCAGGCAGGAACGGCAGCACCCGCATCCCCTCCTCCAGCAGCACGAACGCCATCGCCCCGAGGATCGAACCCCAGATAGTGGCCAACCCTCCCAGTATCACGATCGCCACCAGCAGGATGGATTCCAGCAGGATGAACGAGTTGGGGTCGATGAACGTGCTCCAGCTTGCGAGCACCCCGCCCGCGGCTGCCGCCATCATTGCCGAGATCACCCACACCGCGAGCTTGTAGTGCGTCACCTGGTAGCCGAAGACCTCCGTCGCTCGCTCGTCCTCCCGGATGGCGGTCAGCACCCGCCCGAACGACGAGGTCACGATGAACCAGGAGACGAGCGCGACGACGGCGAGGAAGACGAGCGCAAGCCCCAGGAACTCGGCTTCGCTGTCGAAGACCCACCCGCCTATCGCGGGCTTCGCGATGTCGTGTATGCCGAACGCTCCTCTCGTCACGGCCCGCGCGTTCAGAAAGACGTTGAAGCAGATGACCGTGAACCCGAAGGATACAAGCACGAAGATGTCGTCCCTGAACCTGTTGAACACGACGCCTACCGCTATCGCCGTCAGCCCGGCCAGAACGATGCCAACGGGCAACGCGGCGAAGAACGGCCAGCCGAACGTGGGGATGGCCTCGGTGCGCAGCTGCTCATAGGCCGCATCCGAGGTGAGGATGGCCACGGTGTACGCGCCGATGCCGAAGAACCCGATGTGGCCGACGGAGAGCAGCCCCGTGAAACCCACAACGAGGTTCAGGCTGACCGCCAGGATCGCCCAGATCGCGAAGACCGTGCCGAGCGCGATGGCGAACCCCGTTCCCAGCCATACCGCGAACCCGACAGCCCACGTGATGACGATCAGGTTTGCCCACAGCTCGAGGTTGCCGCTCGCCAGGCGCTGGAATACTCGCGACTCTCGTGCGGCTCTCATCAGGTCGGCAACCTTTCCCTGCGATCCATCGACATCTCGCTACCCCCTCGGCAGCAGTCCCCTGGGCCAGAAGGACAGGAAGAGGATCAGCAGGAGGAAAGAGATGACGTCCCTCCATTCTCCGGCCAGGTCCCAGATGCCGAACTGCTCCACCATGCCGAGTGCGAATCCACCGAGCATCGCGCCGTAGAGGTTCCCCATCCCCCCCACCACTGAGGCTATCCAGCCCTTCAGCATGAGCAGCAGGCCCATGCGCGGCTGGATCGCGGTGTCGTGGCCGCTCAGGAGGCCGGCAGCAGCCGCGAAGACCGCTCCTATGAAGAACACGACCGCTATGACGACGGTGGTGTTGATCCCGACCACCTTGGCTACTTCCTCGTCGTCGCCGATGGCCCGTATCGTTCTGCCCAGGGAGGTACCCTTCAAGAGGAGCAGCAGCCCCGCGAAACCGGCCATGGCCACCCCGACAGTGAAGACGTTGAATCCCTTGATGTTGCCGCCCCAGAGCGTCCACGGCTCGCTCCCGAACGCTTGTGGCAGTGGACGTGGCGCGCTCTCGAAAA
>JAPOOH010000588.1 GCA_026713505.1 Chloroflexota bacterium
TAGCTTGCCTGGCCCCCATCGCAGGGGCCCAGGACGAAGGTTCGTCAAGTCCCTACTTCGACTGTCCGTATGTCAACTACTTTGACGACGGCTGTCCGCAACTGGAAAAGGACCAGGCGCGCGCGCAGCAGCCTGCCGAAGACGAACCGGAGCGACCGGTGACGGATGTGGAACCGGATGACGACGAGTGGATGGAGGACAATCCGGAACTGCTCTTGCCGCTGTTTCCCCGGGAAAGTCTGGCGCCGGACACCCCGGACCTGTACCGCATGCTGCTCATCAGGCCGACGCTCTCGACCGCCAGGCGCTACGTGCGCTGGTACGGGCTGCGCATGAGCCGGATCAGGGAAGCGCAGGCGCTGGTCGAGGCGGCCGGCCGGGAACTTCTCGCTGAACGAGCGGCCGGGGAGTAGCCGGAAGATGGACGACTGGATACTGGAAGAAGTGAAGAGGGCTCTGCCCCAGAAGAACCGCCAGGGGACTCATTTCTGGTACAGCTTTGTGGAGAGGATCGACAATGCCCTGGGCGGTCTGGACGCGCCGGAGGGCGGCAAGCCTTTCGTCCATGAGTGCATCGCCGCCGGATGCAAGGCGGTTCCGGTCGTCAGGCGCAATGCGCTCTGGGAACGGGACGCCCCTCCCATATCCGAGAAAAGCGACCGTTTCGTATACGAACTGCGCATCCGCCTGGGCCTCTTCTTTGTCGGCTGCCTGCGCTACCTGGTCCAGGGTGTGGGCAGGATGCGCGTCACGGCCGGCGACAAGGAATGGTATCCGGTCATGGACAAGGGGGTGCCTGTCCGCAAGTTCCGGGACTTGCACGAAGGCAAGGTGGAGGTGACCTGGACCAACTCCGTGCCGGACTTCGGCGAGACCTCCCATCTGGCGACGTATTTCTTCCCGCTGCCAGAGCAGCTGATGCTGACGAGGCCGATTGCGAAGGAAGTGTGGAATTACCTCCGCCCCGACGACCCGGCGGGGCTCTTCAGCATGATGCTTTACGACGAGGGTCAGCTGGAGAAGGTGGCGGTCGATGTGGCCGGTGTGTTCCTGGAGGGGCTTGCGCAGGCGGTGGATCAGAAGGTGCTGCAGGTGAATACACGGGCGAACGGCCACGTGTTCGTCACGCCTGAGTTCTGGCTTCTGACCTGCCCAGTCGGGTTGGGTGAAGTACTTGATTATCTGCGCACCAGGCGGGAAGGACGGCGATACAGGTTTGTGAGGCACGACGTGTTCCGCACGCTGTCGGCGGATGGACATCTGGCAACAGTTTCTGACGGAGGAAAGGGCAATTCGGTGTGGATTTGTGATGTGGACGCGGCCGATTGGGACGAGCCGCTTGAAATGCGCGGACTGGCGATTCTTTCCGAATCGCTGCCGGTGCAGCCAAATGCGGTACCACGTTTTGAGGGAACCATTACCTTGAAAAGGGAGAATGCTGGTGGAAACGACGGCGGATAATTCCAGGCGGTATGGCATGACGATGGAACGGGAACGGGGAGGACACGAAGGCGGTTGGGGATTTCTCATTCCTCGCCGAGACCGTGACTTCGAGCGCGGAATCTTGAGCGAAGAGGGCCGCGCCAGAGGGTATTTTGTCTTCAGGCCTTCGAATGTGTTCGTTCGTACACTCGGTGACCAGGCCCTGCGTTTGAACCAGGCCCTGTTGTCCTTTGAGGGTCAGGCCGCGAATCATGCTCTGTTTCATGATGCCGAGAAGATTTCGGCGCACTATGCGGAGCTGGCCAAGCGGATCGAGGCCGCCCGGGACCGGCTGTTTGTGTTGATCGGCAGTTGCAACCAGGTCCGCGACGGGTTGTCCAGGGATGTGTTGGAAGGGATTGATTGGCCCGCCGCCGAGGGTTCGGGAACTGAACCGGAAAACGGGCCGGACTGGGTCGTTTCCGACATGGACGATGCCGACATCTTCGATGCTGTCCGTGAGCGAAACGTCGAAGAGGGAATACTGACGAGTTCGGGCCGTGAAATGGGTTACGTGGCGTTTCAGCCTTGTTCCTTTTACGGCCGCTTCCTGGGCGAAATCGTTTATGTCCTGAATGA
>JAPOOH010000589.1 GCA_026713505.1 Chloroflexota bacterium
ATCCGGGGATCCTCATGGACGTCAACCATCAAGCCATGACCGTGCACGCCACCGACACCCTTGTGGACGCGCTGGTCGGCAGCGGGATCACGCTTGACCTGCCGATACACATAACCATCCCGCAGCAGTCGATGAACACGGATCTTTCCATTACCAGCCGTTTGTCACCCCTGTTCTACCTCTGGGGCAGTGCCCTGACCCTGCAGCCGGAAGTCCTATACGGCAACGGCCTCGAAGCCACCGCCCTGTTCTCCACCAGTTCGCGCGCCTGGAGCGTGCCCAGTGATGCCGAACTGGCCCCAGACAATCTCGAGCCCCCCATCACCGGCCAACAATATCCCTTGGCTGTGCTGGTGGAAGGACAGTTCCCGCCCGTCAATGGGGCCTCCGCGGCGGACGGTTCTCCCGGCAAATTGGTGATTGTCGGCAATGCCCAGATGTTCCACCGCAATTTCCTCATCGGCGGAAATACCGACCTTTTCCTGAATAGCATCGACGCGCTGACGCTTGGAGAGGACCTCATTCACCTTCGAGGCAAGAAGCGTATTGACCGGACAATCAGCCAGCCCTCCCCCGACGTCCGCCGTTTCTGGAAATTCGCCACTGTTGGCGGCGCCAACCTGCTGGTGGCCGCTATTGGCGGAATTGTAGCCCTCTCCCGGCGCCGGCGTCGTCCATCCCCTGTAACCCCCGTGCACACAGTATCTTCAGAGACCAAGCCATCCAACGCTAACGCAAGGTCGTGGCAGCGCACCGGCGGAGCGTGAAAAGCGCCGCCAAAGGAATTGCGTTCATTCACCTTGACCGGGAGCGGCATCAGCATCACCTGGCCAGTCGCGGGGCCCCGCCGTTCCTTGGGCAGTAAAGGTTGGTGGGGCGAATTGCGGGCCAAAAGGAGCGGGGAGTGAAGTAGTTCGGTTGACCAAAGTCTCGACTGTCAACCTCTGCACATCAGGAAGGCGGGAGCCGGCGAACACCTTGCCACGTCCCGTAATTTGGCCCGGCCTTGTGGCTCAGGGCGGGACCGTAGCCGAAACGGCTGAATTCGCGCGGGGCGTGGAAATTGTTCGAATCGTGGCAGGAACATGGAGGCCCGCTGCCCAAGGGCCTGCACCCCATGCGCAAAGCGGGCATGGAGATGATCATTCCCGAGGTGGCTTGATGGGCCGGTTGGCAGGTTTTACCTGTCCACAGGTGACGCGCAAATGCGTCACCTGTGTCTTACATTCGAGGCAGGCAAGCGGAAGTCAGGGGTTCTGGTGGAACGCTGGCACTCGGTTTCGAACGACCATTCCAACGCAGCAACTCTCCCACAAGCCGGCATCACAGTAGAAGGAACTCTTGCAGAACAGGAGTTCACGCGCGGACTCAGGCTCGGAGGCGCGGCTTACCTAAGCAAGGGCATCCACAACCATCCGACTCCAGGCTTGCAACCTACGGCTCCGCAGGAGCGGTGGCCGGTTCGCCCGCAAGTACCTTGGCGAGGGCTTCGTTCAGCTTGCCGTACGTGTCGGTAGACAGCACGAACAAACCAGGGGCGCCTTCGAAACGGACGAGGTGTGC
>JAPOOH010000167.1 GCA_026713505.1 Chloroflexota bacterium
CATCTTGTTCCTTGTAGCGGGAGGCTGGTTCGTCGGAGCGTAGGGGCTGCGAGGTTGCGCGCTAAAGCGCGTGCCTGCGCAGGAACGACGGAGGCTATTTTCGCAGGAACGACGGGGGGAAGGGCACCCACAAGGGACGCCCCTGCATCAGGGCCCCGAGAGATTCTTCGGCTCCGCTGCACTCCGCTCAGAATGACCAGTGTCTCGCAGCCGAACGGGTTTCCTTTGACCACGGGCGGGTACTGCTAGACTAGAGAGGAGCGCCGGGGCGTAGCGCAGCGGTAGCGCGCCTGCTTTGGGAGCAGGAGGTCGCCAGTTCGATCCTGGCCGCCCCGACCAGCCTCCTGGAAGTGAGAGACAAGACAAAGATGCGACGAAGGCCAGGTCTGTTTCTTGCGGCGGCACTGTCCACTGGGCTCCTGCTCAACGGTTGCAACGGCAGCGCCGACCCGACACCGACCCCGACTCCCACACCAATCGCAACTCCGATCCCTGCCCCCACGGCGACGTCTGCTGCCGAGCCAACGGCAACGCCCACGCCGAGGCCCGCTCCCACGGCGACCCCTACTCCCATCCCGGAGCCGACTCCGACGCCAGCGCCAGCGCCTGCTCCGACGGTAACGCCCACGCCGCAGCCGACGGCGACGCCGACGCCCGAGCCCACCGCAGCGCCAACTCTCGTCCCTACGGCGGCGCCAACCCGTGAGCCGGCGCCGACGCCGCTCCCGGAAGGTTACGCTGAGGGTATCGCGTACGCCGCCGCAGAGGACCTGGCAGGGAACGATGCTGGCATGTTCGCGGGAGCATTCGCAGCAGCGAAGGCCCTGGGCTTGAGCGACGACGGCGCGCAGGACTATGGCGCCGGCTACCTGTACCACTTCTACGTGGGGAACAGCATAGACGTCCACTTTCCGGAGGACAGCCCGAACTTCATTCCCGACTATGCGGAGGCATTCGCGGAGGCGGTCGGGGACTCCGCCCCGATCGAGCTTGCGCTCGGGCGCGCCAGCGAGGCTGCGCGCAAGAACTCGGAGCACTGGCCGTTCCACGAGGACACTTCCGCAACGACCTACGCTGCGGACTATGCGGAAGCATTCGCCCGCAGCGATTCCAGCCGCATCGGAGCCCACGCATACGCTTCGGTCTTCGCCGGTTACCGCATCGACGAAGAGTACTCCGACGACGAGCGCTCCGAATTGCCCGACATCTTCGTGGAGGGCTACGAACGGTCGCGTCCGTACGGCGGCCACGTGGCGACCCGCCTGCGGCTCCTCTATGCCATCGCCTACCGCCACGGCTACGTGGATGCGAAGTGGCACGCGGAGGCGGGCCGCACCGAAGAGGACAACATCCTGAGCTGGACGGCGGCGTTCGCCACGGCATACGTGCGCGCTCACAGCCGTGCGATAGCGTTGCGGTGGGAGGACCCGTACCGGGAGGCGCACATATACGCCCAGGTATTCGCCACGGCAAAGGTGGACCTTGGCTTCTCAGACCAGGACTCGTACCAGGACGCGGAGTCGTATTTCCTGGGACTGCACCGCGGGGTGGAACTGGGGTACGAATGGCCCGAGTTGTACCGGTACGCGTGGCGCTACCACCTCACATACTTCGAGAAGCGATTCGAGGAGGCATGGAACCACGAGCGGGCGAACGTCTACTCCGCCGCCCACGCGGACGGCGAGTTCGCGGGCAGGGACCACGACAACGCGATCGAGTACGCGAGCGCATACGAACGGGCCTATACGCTGGCCCGCCTCGAGGGCAGCTCCGAAGAGGAAGCGCACGCCGTCGGCGCTACTGCGGGCGAGGAGAAGGCCGGCACCGCGCCGTCTCCCTGAAAATTGAACATCGATACGAAACGCGTCAATCATGGCTATGCCTGTCAGGTATGGTCTAAACAAGTGGCCGTTCCCTGAGAGATGCTTCGACTCCGTTACGCTCCGCTCTGCATGACAAAACTCCACCCGTCTCATGCTCCCTAGTGCGTTGTCCGGGCACGTGTGGCCTGGCGGCCACCCGGGACTCCGCTAGTGCGGGAATAACGGGTGTGGTTGCCCCGACTTGTTCTGACCATCGCCTAGATTTGGTAGGCTTGCGGCACATCGTGGAGAGAGGGAGGACTGCTATGGCCACTGCCGTTCGGACACAGGTCATCGATGCCGACTGCCACGTCATCGAGACGCCGCGCACGTTCGATTTCATGCGTGAGGAGGACGAGCGGTTCCGGCCCCTCGTGCTCGTCCGGGAGGACGGTGCGAACACTGACAAGTACTGGTTCCTGGAGGGCCGCGCCTGGCGCATGAACGTGAACGTCGGGCCGGAGTTCCCCACGGCCGCCCGGGAGGCCGCCGACATCAAGGCCCGCCTCGACCACATGGACGAGCTCGGCGTGGACGTGCACATCCTCTATCCCACCATGTTCCTCCGCCCCATGACGAACCACGCGGACACCGACTACGCCATCTCCCGCGCCTACAACCGCTGGCTCGCCGACGTCTGGGCGCAGGGCGGGGGACGCCTCCGCTGGGCCGTCATCCCTCCACTGATGGACATGGACAAGGCTATCGAGGAGATCCACTTCGGCAAGGAGAATGGCGCGTGCGCGGTCTTCTTCCGCGGCCACGAACACAACCTCATCCTCTCCGACCCGTACTTCTTCCCTGTCTACGAGGAGGCTCAGAAGTTGGACCTGGCTATCGCCATCCATGCCGCCGCCGGACAGTTCGCGAACCTGGACCTGCTCGACCGGTCGGTGGGGCTACCCACGTTCAAGTTCCCCACGGTCGGGGCGTTCAGCGACCTTGTCCTGCACCGCGTGCCGGAGAAGTTCCCGGACCTCCGCTGGGCGTTCATCGAGGTGACGTCCCAGTGGCTGCCGTACGTGATGAACGACATCCTCCTCCGCTCGCGCAGGTTCGCCGACGTCACTTTCCCGCGCGACGCGCAGCTCATGGAGGAGTACAACCTGTACGTCGGCTGCCAGACGATAGACGACCTCGGCTACGTCATCGACCGCGTCGGCGACGACCATCTCGTCATCGGCACGGCCGACGGCCAGCCTGATACGACAGCCGAGATCGACGCGCTCAGCAAGCTCCGCGACGACGGCAAGGTCTCAGAGGCGAGCACGCGCAAGATCCTCTACGACAACCCCAAGCGGCTTTACGCGCTTTAGGCCTGGTCGCAGCCCATCGCCCCGAGTTCACCCCATCCTAACCTTCCGCCATCAAGGGACCCTTGCGTAACTGCCTGCAGCGCAGCGCGGTTCTTCCCACCCGCCCCCCGAACGCTTGCGGGGGACAACCCCGCTCGCGGGCTAAAGGGCCGTTCTTGCGATTCTCGAAGGCGATGGTAGCATTCCCGGTGGAATGCCCTCAGCCGGCCGGGTTCAGGCGCCGGTTGAGCGCACGTGCTCCGGTTGAGGCGAGTGGACGGAGCCTGGCTCCGGCGGGTCGGCGGTCAGGCAGCAAAGGAGGCCGGCGCTATGGAGTACACCAACATATCGGCAGACAGCCACCTGAGCGACGTCTGGTACCCGGCGGACCTCTTCCAGAGCCGGTTGCCGTCCAAGCTCCGCGAGACCGGCCCGAGGGTGGTCGAAACGGACAAGGGGACGATGTGGGAGTGGGAGGGAGACCTCCACGCTGCAGCCGCCGACGGCAACGACCTGCCGAAACACGCCAAGGGGCACTTCCGCGCCAGCCGCGCGGCGGACGCGGAGGTCGTCGAGGTCGAGGAGGGCAGGCTGGCATCGGATCCGGACATCATCCTCACGCACATGGATATGGACGGGACCTATGCCGGGGTGTTCTACACGGGGAATACCCGTAAGGAGACGTTCAGGGACCCGGAGCTGGAGAAGGCGTACTGGGCGATACACAACGACTGGGTTGTGGAGGTGTCGTCGGCGAGCCCCGACCGGCTCATCATCCTGCCGACGCTCCCGTCAACCTACCCGGAGGAGTGCGCCGGGGAGGTCTACCGGATGGCAGAGAAGGGGGCCAAGGCGGTGGAGTTCGTGCTCTTCGATGCCGCCCAGCCGGTCTTCGAAGAGGTGTGGGAGCCGTTGTGGGCGGCGGCCGAGGAGACTGGGACCGTCATCTGCTCCCATATCGGCGACAAGAAGGGCACGCCGCGCCCTCCGTACCGACGCGGGGCGCGCCTCGCTCACTATCCGCAGGCCCCGAAGACGATCGGGCCCCACCTGGCACAGCTGATCTTCAGCGGGGTATTCGAGCGTCACCCGGGCCTGCGCTACTCCTTCGGGGAGTGCCGGCTCGGATGGATCCCGTTCGATATCCAGTGGATGGACCGGACGATGGAACAGCGGTACCTGAACGCCGCGGAGCCGCAGTCGGACGTATCCCTCAGCATGATGCCCAGCGAGTACATCAAGCGCCAGGTGACGTTCACCTTCGAGGACGACACGGTGGGGATGAAGATGCTGGCGGACCCGGACCTCTACATCTGCGACAGCGCGGTCTGGGGCAGCGACTACCCCCATGAGCAGGGGACCTGGCCGAATTCGGAGAGCGCGCTGAACGCAATGTTCTCGGGCATCGACCCGTCGCTCCGGCGAGTCGTGGTGTGGGACAGGAGCGCCTCCTTCTTCGGGATCAAGGGTCCGTGAGCGCCCATGGCTGAGAAGGAGATACTGCTCTGGGACGAGCGAGGCAGGGGCTTTCCGGCGCTGGTCCGCTACGGTCCGCACCTTTTCCTCTCCGGTTCCGACGGCTGCCGCGACCCGGAAACAGAAGAACTCGACCTGAGCCTGGTGTACAAGCCGATCGAGCAGTGCCACAACGCGTTCGGGCGCATCCGGCAACGCCTGGAGCGGGCCGGCCTGACGGGCGACTGCGTGATGCGCGTGCTCCACTTCACCAGCGGCCAGGAGTGGAGCCTCAAGCGCATGGCTGTCTGGCCCGACCACTTCGGCGAAGTGGGGCACGCCGAGGCGGTCGCCTGGGGAGCGCAGGCCAAGATGGCCGACCTCAACGCAATCACCGCCATAGCGGTGGGGCTGACCCGAGACGTACCCCGACAGGTGGTGGTGCCGCAGCCCCGCCGGGGGCAGTCGGCGCGGCTCGTCCGGGCCGGAGACTTCCTCTACGCCTTCGGGGTTGGCGGGTACACGAACCCATACACGGGAGAAGAGGTGCCGATCAACGCTCCGGATGCGTTCAGGCGTCAACACTTCAACAACTTCGAGACGCTGCGGTCGTTCATGGACGAAGTGCCCGCGCCCCTGAGCGACTTCGTACGACTCGACGCCGGGTTCCGGAGGAACGTGGAAGACGCCCGCGCCTTCCGTACGTGCACGAAGGAGCTGTTCGGCGGCAGGATCCCCTTCGCTCACTTCGCGTTGCCGCTGGGCGAGCTGGCGAACAGGCTCATCCAGCTGGGCGGCGTCGCGGTAGCGCCCGGCGTTGAGAAGGAAGTCCACTGGTCACCCGACGACCCGGACATCGCGGAAACGGTGCGGGCCGGCGACCTGGTCTTCGTGAGCAGCCTGGCGGGCAACCGCGACGCGGAGTCCGGCGCCGTGGTGGGCGAGCTGTGCGCGGACAAGCGGGCACAGGCCCGCCAGGCGCTGCGCTGTCTCGCGGCAGCGTTGAGCCGGGCCGGCACGAGCATGGACCGCATGCTGTCGCTCGAGGCGTACCTCCGCGACATCTACTTCGAGGACGAGTTCATCGAGATCGCGAAGGACGTATTCGGGAGTGACTGCCCAGCGATCGGCGTCGCCGGAGCCGAGTTGGAAGAGGGAATCGAGGTGCAGCTCGTGGGAGTTGCGGGGGCCGACTGACATAGCTCACGGGGAGGTCCGAGATGGCAGAGAAGGGCTGGCGATCGAGGTGGGTGAGGACCGGCTCGTTCCGTACGCACTACGTGGAAGCGGGGAACGACGGCCCCGTGCTGGTCCAACTGCACGGGGGTGGGTACGCTCAGTCCGCCGTCTCTGCCAACGGCACGATCATCCCCACGCTGGGGGAGCACTTCCGCGTGATCGCGCCGGACGCTGTGGGCGGTTACGGGTTCACCGACCTGGTCCCCGCCTCACGCGGCCTCCAGAGCAGGGTGGACCAGCTGGAGGACTTCGTCGACACGCTCTGCCTGGACAGGTTCTCGATCATGGGCAACTCGATGGGCGCCTGGCAGGCGGCGCGCTACGCCATCCTGCATCCGGAGCGTATCGAGCGGATGGTGCTGGTCGGCAGCGGGTCGATAGCCGTGGCGATGGGGCTCCAACGGATCCGCCTGGCCGGCAACGAACTGGCCGACAGCTACGGACAGGGCGGCGATCGGGAAGACATGCGGATGCGCATCAAGGCCATCATCCACCGTGACGAGATGATCACGGACGCGGTCATAGACCAACGGCTGGCGGTTGCGAACCGGCCCGGAGTCCCGGAGGTGAACAAGGCCTTCCAGGAGGCGAACCAGCGGTTGCAGAACGACCCACTGCTCAAGATCAACTACGACATGCGGGAGACGCTCCCCTGGGTGACGGAACTCATCCCCACCATCTTCCTGTGGGGTCAGGAGGACCACTTCGCTTCGCCGGAGTACGGGAGGCAGCTCGAGAAGATGCTGCCCCACGTCCCCTTCCACTGGATCCCGAACGCGGGTCACCAGGTTCAGAGTGACCAGCCGGAGCTGGTGGCCGGCATCGTCACGAAGTTCCTGCAGGAGGCGTGAGGGGGTTAACCCCCCCTCCGGCTACCGCCCTTCGGCGCGGCGCATCTCTGCGACGTAGTCGGCGAATGCCTCCGGCACTGAGTACTCGGGTTGCCAGTCGAGGAGGGCCTTGGCGTTGGAGATGTCGAGCGGCGTCGTCGGGTCGGGGATGGGCCGGTCCGCGGGCGAGACAGTCACGTTGAGGTCCGGCAGCACCGTGCGCACCGCCTCCACCAGGTCCTCGAACGTCGTGATGTAGCCGTTGCCGCCGTTGAATGCGGTGACGCCGGAGAGAGGGATGCCCGCGGCGCGGCGGATGAGCCGCCCCAGGTCCTTGCCGTAGACGTATTCGAACGCGCGGCCACGGATGGCCGGCACCACCAGCGGCTCGCCGGTAAGCCCGGCCTCGACGACGCTGTGGACGGTCATGCCGCCGCCGGAGCCGCCACGGAAGTGGTTGTAGCCGTACACGTTGGACGGACGGACGAAGACGAGCTCGAAGCCGTAGTACGTCGCGTACGCCTCGGCGATGTGCTCGTTCGCGACCTTGGACGCGGAGTAGGGGTTGCCGCCACCCGCGCGCTGGTAGTCCTCCGAGATCG
>JAPOOH010000590.1 GCA_026713505.1 Chloroflexota bacterium
AAAAGAAAGGATGGTCTAATTTTGCAATAGGTGCAACGGCAGCTGGTGCAGGTCTTGGAGGTGCTTTACTTGGGGCCTATCTCGGGGGAAGAAACCAACAACCAAATGTTACTATTAATTCTCCTATACTCCGTAGAAAGTACTATTACCGATAGGGGCCAATATGAGAAAAGGGCCAACAAAAAACACATCCACTTATTCTCCTCTAACAGAATCGCAAAGGTCAGGATACGGCTATGGGATGGAAACTCAGAAAGAAAAGGCCATGGTTAATAGAGAAGTTAGAGAGCAATTAGCTAGTGGAGATGCTAGCACTGCTGGAATGCAAATGCTAAATTCCCTTCTACGAGATAAGTTTGATCAGCCTTGGGACTGGAAATTTAGACGAAAAAGGTACGAAAAATTCCATAGTTTCATGAACAAACCTACAACCATCAGAGAAAAAGGTAGGAAACCTAAAGTAATTAAATATGACCAAGTGCCAGACCCTAGGGGTTTTTAAAAAGACAATCTAATCTTTCTTCTTTTTCTTCTTTTCTTTAGGTTTTTCTTCGCTTACGCTTTCTAATTCTTTGATTTTGGACTCGGCATCTCGGCGTTGTTTCTCGGCTATTTCACGGTCAATCTTGACCATTTCCATATCGAGTTTCTCCTCTACCTGCCGCTTGTGCTTCTTGTGCTTATTCTCAAGGTCTCGAATTTCGAGACTGATTTTCTTCTTCAAATCCAGAACATTTTGGGCCCTATTGTACACATCAGGGATTCCGTTGATCCGCTTCCTCAAACCTTCCAATTTCCTGCTAAATTCCCCTCTAGCATCATTAGAATTGACGATTCCCTTCATATGGCGATATAGGCTCCAGTAGCCTATCATGTAGGGATGGAGGTACTCATAGAAGTGTTTCATCGTCCTTTCAACCGTCCAATTGGGGTTTTTCTGCATTAAAACGGATGCCACATAGTTAAAAATGGCGTAATCATCCTTGTATTTCTTGGGGATTTTATCCGATGCAAGGAACTTATCTATCTCAGAACGCTCCTTAATCACCCATTTTGACATCTTTTTCTTGGATTGTTCCCTGAAATAGTAGTGTTCGTCCTGCTCTCGTTTCATCCTCTCTTGCCGTCTGAAATGGCGAGAATAGAGGAAGAACCCAAGGATGAAGTCCCAAAAAGCGGTCCAGAATTCCTTGAAAACAATCCAAAGTTCTTTGAGTTTAAGTAACATGAACCTTAAATATAGCCGTTTTCTTCCTTAATATCAACCAAAAATTGCTCAAATTGGCCCACCATCTCCTGTTTGGAGGACACAATCCTCTGGACCACGGCATCTGCGGAACACAACATCTGGATTACATGGCACTCCTTATCCTGCCCGATCCGCCAGACCCTCCTAGTCGCCTGCTTGATAACGAGGGGTTGCCAACTCAGGTCATTGAATATGATATTCTGGGAGTATTGGAGGTTTTCCCCTTCACTCATTGCTCCAAAGGTGGCAAGGAGGAATTCATGCTTCCCGGCCTTAAAATCCTTGATATTCCATTCCCTTTCCGCCATTTTCATCCCTTTTCCTATCGCTTTGACGGAGGAGTATCCCTGCTCCTTCAGAAGCCTCCCAATCTCGTTTAGAGGCTCGATAAATTCAGAGAAGATAATGGTAGGGCCAGTGAATTTAAAGTACTTAATGGCCATATCTACCGTCCAGACGACCTTCTGAATAGCTATATTGGAGCGGATTTTCTGGACTATCTTCAAGGCCTTATCTCCGGCCTCCTCCAGAACCCCTCTTTCCAGAGCATCCAGAAGTTTAACCTTGGACTGGACACGGTGGAAGGCGGTGGCAAACTGGTTTTTTATGAGTTCCATATCCTCTTGGAACAGGTGGTCTGGAATCATAATATCCCTCGTGTAGAGTTTGGGAAGTTCCACGACCTCCTCAATCTTCCGCTGGATCACTTTTGGCCCCATGATATTCTTAATCTCGAAAAAGGGTTGTTTCTGGTATCCACGGTAGGCGATACTTCCTGTCAAATTGGAGGCATGGGCGTACCGGTCCGAGAAAACGGAGAGATTGGGGAAATATTGGAAGAAATCATTTTCCTTCTTATGGGGGTTGAGTTCTATTAGGGCCATGTAGGGCCACACCTCATTGATGCACCTGTCTATAGGTGTCCCAGTGAGGAGGGTTAGCGAGTCTGCTGGATTATTGAGGAGGTGGTAGAAATACACCTCAAACCGTGCAGTAAAGGCATTCCTTATAGCGTGTGCCTCATCTAGGATATGGTGGGTGCAGGCAGTAAACACGGAAGGGGTTATTTTGGGGTATTTCCCTGCCACGACTAGGGCCTCATAATTAAAGATGATAAAGCGGTATTTCTTACAGGTGACCGCAGGAAGGTTGATGAGGTCTGCCCCCTTTCCCACGAATATCTCATTTGAACGGATCCCGAGGAACTTCTCTATCTCGGCGACCCAAACCTTCTTCACATTATTAGGGCAGAGGATGAGGGTGCAGTCGTGGTTTCCCAGTTCATTCTTTGCCAGTGCTTGGGCGGTCTTACCGAGACCCATATCATCCCAAATGGCGGAATATTTCATGGCGGTGGCAGCTGCCACGGACTTCTTCTGGAGGTCTAGGAGGGGTACATCTAGTGGGGATTGGGTTTTGAGGTAGTTCGTGAAGTGGTCTCGATGCTCCTTATAAGAGGGAGGAAGGGAGGAGCCGATAAC
>JAPOOH010000168.1 GCA_026713505.1 Chloroflexota bacterium
CCGAGTTCGTCTATGGGGTCGGCTACCAGAACCCTAGCCATCCATGCCTCCGAGAAGAAGGATACCCCGCGTGGCTGTTCGGTCCCCTCTCCCTCGAGGGGAGAGGGTCAGGGTGAGGGTGAACCGGGGGATGGGGGTGAGGGCGCTCCGGGCAGCGATCACGCCTGCCCCACCGCCGACGTCTGACGCCCGAGCTTCGGCAGCGCGTCCTTCAGCGCGCCGAACACGTCGTCTATGTCTTCCTGGTTCACGTAGCCCATGTGGCCGATGCGGAACACACGCCCCGTCAGGAGGCCGCGCCCTTCTGCCGCGATGATGTCGTACTCGTCGCGGAGCATGGCGAGCAGCGCCTCGTCGGTGATGCCTTCCGGCACCCAGGCGGCTGTCACGGTGTTGGAGGCGAAGCGCTCGTCCTTGGCGACGAGCCCGATGCCCATGGCCTTGAGGCCGTCCCGGGTGTACTGCGCGATCTCCTGGTGGAAGTCGTAGACGGCCTGCATGTCGCCTCGGGCGAGCATGTGCTGGACCGCGTAGTCCATGCCGAACAGCAGCGAGATAGCGGGCGTCCACGGGGTCTGCCCCGACTTCAACGACTTCTCGGCCTCGGTCATGCTGAAGTAGAACTTCGGCATCTTCGAGGTCTCGGCAGCCTGCCACGCGCGCTCGCTGAAGCTGATCATGGCGAGGCCGGGCGGGCACATCCAGCCCTTCTGCGAACCTGCGACCACGACGTCCAGGTCCCACTCATCGACGGGGAGCTTGATGGAACCGAGGGAGGAGATGGCGTCGACGAGGATCATCTTGCCGAACTCGCCCTTGACGATGCCGGCGATGGTCTCGAGGTCGTTCGTGATGCCGGTGGAGGTCTCGTTGTGAGTGACGAGGACGGCGGTCACGTCCGGGTCGTCCTTGAGGGCCTGGCGTATCTGCTCCGGGTCGGCGACATCGCCGTCGGGGAACTTGAGCTCGTTGACGCTTGCGCCGTAGGCCGAGGCAATCTTGAGGAAGCGGTCGCCGAAGTTGCCGATGGTAACGCCGAGGACGCGGTCGCCGGGCGAGAGGGTGTTGACCACGGCGGCCTCCATCGCTCCGGTGCCGGACGACGTGAGGACGTAGAGGTCGTTCTCGGTCTGGAAGGCGCGCTTGAGATTGGCGGTCGTCCGGCGAAGCATGTCGGCGAACTCGACGCCGCGGTGATCGATCATATCCTTGCTCATCGCCTCGTAGACCTCCGGCGGTACGGGGGTCGGGCCGGGCAGACGCAGGTTGGCCATGGGAGCCTCCTCTCAGGCGGGCGCGCCTTCACACTGCGAGTAGACGGACGGGGCAGCGCGAGCGCGCAAGGTACATACAGGGCGGCGGCCCGAACCGGAACCGCCGACTGCGATTATAGGCGTTGACCGTCCCCTGCGACAAGCGTCTGTGCGCCGTTTCACAAACAAGGGCCTGCCAGACCGAGCTGTCCTGGACTGACACGCCCGACGACCAGCCAAGCGCCTGCCTGGGAACGCGGCCAGCGCCGCGTGTCACCAGTCGTGCACGCCTGAAGCGGCGCCAGCAGGCGTGCCAACCGTATTCCGACCTGCGAGGGTGAGACATTTCGGGACACTTGGAGACATTTCACTCCTGAGCGACCGGCGGACGCCTCCGGCGCAGCCCGTCCGACGAGGCGACCATGGTAGCGAGACACGGGGCGACGACGTAAGGGGCGGGTGTCGCGAATCCCGGGCATGCGCCAAGCGGGAGCGACGGCCATCCAGCCTCATTGCGCAGGATACGCTTGTGTTATAGCCTCGCCGAGGGGCCAAACATGGTTGACGCAGCGAAGCACAACTACACCGCGGGCATGGACGACGCATACGTCGCCGCGCTTGCGCCCAAAGCCCATGAGCGGCTGGGCGCGGAAGCCGGGAACGCGCTGATGTTCAGCCTGCACCTCGCCCGCAGGGTGGAGCGGCGCCTTGAGGATGCGCAGCTCCCGGACGCCGCCCTGAGCGAGATCGACGCTGCCCTCGGTTCTTGGTCGCAGGAGTTCTCTGCGGCGGTCTGCACGCTCGCCGAGGCAACGCCCGAGGCGAAAGGGCAGGCTGTACAGCAAGCTGACCGCGCATTGACTCGTGCGCAGGTAGCGTCGGCAGCCGGGCACCGGGCCGGTCTGTTCGAGCGGGAACCCCATCCCGAAGTGCATGTAGGCGTCACAGAGGAGGACATGCTCCTCGCCAATGCAGGACTCCAGGACTACGTGGATATGCTGCATGAGGTCGAATACGGGAGCCGGTACGGCCCGCAGGGCGACTGAGCATGGCCGAGCCCCTCCGTGGCGAAATCTGGTTCGCGGACCTGGGTCGGCCAACCGGCAGAGAAGTGGCGATGGAACGACCTGTCGTCATCGTCAAGGCAGACGCCGCGAACGCCCGTAACCTCACCATCGTCGTCCCGCTCACTTCCCAACTGCAACGCAGGCAACCGGCGGTAACGGTAGACATCCCTGCCGGCGAAGGCGGGCTGCAGAGGGATTCTCTCGCCCTCTGCTACAACATCCGCGCGCTGGACACAGCCAGGCTCTCCCATCGCATGGGCAGAGTAGACGGCGCACGCCTCGCGGAGATAGAAGACAGCCTCTCGTTCACCCTGGGACTGAGGTAACGTCGGGCCAGCGGCCTAAGCGGAACGAGACGGCAACCGCAGTCGGATAAACAGGCCAGCGTCCCTACCCGGTTCCCCAGCTCCCCATTCCCTTTATCCTGTCGGTCCTGTCCATCGATGTCAGTTGTTCCCCTCCAGCGTCCCCTCCGCCTTGTACTCCTGGCCGAGCTTCACGTACTCGTCCGCGTTCATCTGCACGAGCTCGTAGTGCTTGTCGGTGAGCGGGCCGAGCACCTTCGCCGGGACGCCCGCGGCGATCGAGCGGTCCGGCACACTGCGGCCCTCCAGCAGCACCGCGCCCGCAGCCACGATGCACCACGAGCCGACGTTCGACTTGTCGTTGAGGGTGCAGTTATTGCCGAGCAGGCAGTGGTCGCCCACCGTCTCTGCATGGCAGATGACGCCGTGGCCGAGCGTCACGTAGTCGCCGACGGTCAGGTCGCCGTCGGCGTGACAGACGGAGCCGTCCTGGATGTTGGTGCCCTCGCCGATGGTCATCGCGCCGCGGTCGGAGCGCAGGACGACGCCGGGCCAGATGGAGGCGTACGCGCCGATGCGGACGTCGCCGACCACGTAGGCGAACTCACTGACGAATGCGGTGGGGTGGATCTGCGGGCTCTTCCCGCCAAGGCTGCGCAGCATGGAGGCTCCTTCCGGCACGCCCGTCCCTCCATATTCCCTCCCCTCCTGGGAGAGGGTCAGGGTGAGGGCACGTCCGGCAATGATACGCGAGCCGTGATTGCGTCCGCGCCTGCTTAGGCCCGGTCGAACGCGCCCCTGTCGACGCGGAGGTCTCGCACGATCGCCCGGACCGTCCCGGGCCGCAGGTCTCTTCCGCCCCAGTTGGGAATCGTGGTTCGTGAGCCGCTTGCGGGATTGCGCCAGATCTCGTGTGAACCCCGCGACTGGCGGTCGAACTCGCAACCGAGCGCCCTCAACTTGCGCGTAAGTTCCCTATACGTCAAACCGTTACCACGAGCTCTCCGGCCGAGGTAATGGCATCGGGCAGTTCATCGCCGTGTTCTTCACAGGACGCAATGAAGTCGGCGGCTACGCCTTCCAGGTTGAACAGAGCCTCGTCAGCGGTCGCTCCCCAAGCCCGGCAGCCCGGCAGCAGAGGAACCTCCGCCAGGTACATCTCCTCCGTCTCCTCGGACGGCGCTTTCAACGTATACGGCAACCTGTATTGCCTCGGCATTTGGCCTCCGGGGATGCCGCCTGAACTGCACGAGCAGACTTGCGAAAGGCGGCGCTGCGGTTCGACACGCAGTATAACCCTGATGAATCATCGAGGTCACCCGCTTGGGCAGGGTGAAGACTATCCAACCCCCGTCGCTCCGACACGTCGGCCACCCTGCCCTCCATCCTGTCCATGGATGTTGATTCCGGGGGCCTGGAGGCGTATGCCGTATAATCGCCGCCGCATGACGCTCTACGACCAGAATGCCACGAAGAAGGCCAAAGAGGCCGAACTCGCCTGGGAGCACGACGAGTTGCGCAGGACGCTGGAGCGCGCGCCGGAGTCGCAGGAGCGATTCCTCACCGTCTCCGGGCGCGAGATCGACCGCATCTACACGCCTGCCGACGCATCCGACCTGGACTACGCGGAGGACCTCGGCTTCCCTGGCGCGTACCCGTTCACACGCGGCGTCTACCCCACCATGTACCGCGCGCGGCAGTGGACGCGCCGACAGATCGCCGGGTTCGGCACGGCGAAGTCCACGAACGAGCGGTACAAGTACCTGCTCGCGCATGGGCAGACCGGGCTCTCAACGGACTTCGACCACCCCACCCTCACGGGCTACGACTCGCTGCACCCCCTTTCCGAGGGTGAGGTCGGCAGGCTCGGCGTCGCGATAGACACGGCCCGCGACATGTCCGACCTGTTCGATGGCATCCCCATCGACCAGGTCAGCATCTCGCTCACCATCAACCACCCGGCCATCGTGCTGCTGTCGTTCCTGCTGGCGCACGCGGAGAAGGTCGGCGTGCCGTGGGAGACGCTGCGCGGAACGGTGCAGAACGACTCGCTCAAGGAGTTCCACGGGCAGAAGACGTTCGCGCTGCCGCCGCGCGGTGCGTACCGGATGACGATGGACGTCGTGGAGTTTTGCACTCGCAACGTGCCGAACTGGAACACCATCTCCATCTCCGGCTACCACACCCGCGAGGCGGGCTCGACCGCCGGCCAGGAGGTCGGCTTCACGCTGGCGCAGGGCATGGCCTACGTGGAGGGCGGGCTCCGGCGCGGCCTCACGCCGGACGAGTTCGGCCCGCGCCTCTCGTACTTCTTCGGCGTCCACATGGACTTCTTCGAGGAGGTCGCGAAGCTGCGCGCGGCGCGGCGGCTGTGGGCGCGGCTCATGAAGGAGCGCTACGGCGCGACGGACCCCCGCGCGATGCTCTGCCGGTTCCACTCGCAGACCCTCGGCTCAACGCTGATCCGCGAGGGCGCGCTGAACAACCTGATACGCGGCACGACCCAGGCGATGGCCGCCGTGCTCGGCGGCACGCAGTCGCTCCATGTGAGCGGCTACGACGAGGCGCACGACATCCCGTCCGAGGACGCGATGCGGATGTCGCTCAACACGCAGCGCATCATCGGCAACGAGACCGGCGCTGCGAACACGATCGACCCGCTCGGCGGCTCGTTCTTCATCGAGAAGCTGACGAATGAGATCGAGGAGGAGGCGCTCGCCTACATCCGCACGATTGAGGACATGGGCGGGGGCGAGGGCGTGCTCGCCGGCATGTTCGCGGCCATCGAGAACGGCTACATCGAACGCGAGATATCCCAGGCCGCGTTCGACTACCAGGAGCGCATAGAGGAGCACGAGTACAAGGTGCTCGGCCTCAACGAGCACGAAGAGGACTCTGTTCCACCGCCGGAGCTTTATGAGCACGACGACGACGAAGAGGAGCGCCAGATCGCCCGGCTCGAAGCCGTCATCCACGACCGCGACGCCGCCCGAACAGAGGCCGCGCTCGAAGCGCTGCGGGGGGCCGCGCGCGGCGACGAGAACACGATGCCCTTCATCCTCGACGCCTCCCGCGCCGACGCCACCGAGGGCGAGATCATGGGCGCCCTCCGCGACGTGTTCGGCGACCACGAGGACCCAGGCATCTTCTAGCCTGGTCCCTTCCCCTCGATGGGAGGGTCAGGATGGGGGTGAAAGGCGAGGCATTCGTTCCCGAGCGTTGACGCTGACTTCAGGCGTGGATAGCCTTGAACACAAGCGAATGAGAAGTCAGCCGAAGAGGAGCCCCATGGCAGAGATAGACATCGAAATCGCTGCCTACGAACGCAACCGCGACAGCCTCGAAAGAGACCACTTCGGGAAGTGGGTGGTCTTCCACGACGAGAAGTTCATAGGAGCGTTCAACGACTTCGAAGAAGCCGCGCAGACCGCGGTGGCGCGCTTCGGACGCGGCCCGTATCTCATCAGGCTCGTTGGGGAAGGCCCACGAGTGCTTCCTGCGTCCGTGCTGTATGGCTGACTTGGAGTGCGGGTTCGCGAATCCGACCCTCCTCCAGATGCACGGGCCGACTATCTCGGTGCGGGTCGGTTTCGATCCAGATTTCCTTCCCGACGGCGGCCCTCCTTCGCTACCCGACTCGTCGGTGCCGTCTCTCATCGACACCGGGGCGAGCATCAGTTGCATCGACTCACAGTTGGCAGAAGAGTTGACCCTTCCCATAATCGGCCGGGCTGCGGTCGCAGGTGCTCATGGCCCAGGTGAAGTCAACGAATACCTTGCTCACATATATGTCCCTGTGCTGGGCATCATGATTCACGGACGGTTCAACGGAGTCCACTTGCGAGCCGGGGGACAGCCGCACGACGTACTCCTCGGCAGAACTTTCCTCCAACGCGTGACCTTGCACTACGAAGGAACGACCGGAAGGGTCGTAGTGAGCGCGTAACCAGCGAGAGACTACGAATGACGACGCCCAAACCAACCAAAATCATCCTCGCGAAACTCGGTCTGGACGGCCATGACCGCGGCATCAAGGTCATCGCCAAGGCGCTCGAGAAGGCCGGCATGGACGTCGTCTACATGGGCATGCGCGTCACGCCGGAGCAGGTCGTCGACCGCGCGCAGCGGGAGGACGCCGACGTCATCGGCATATCGCTGCTCTCCGGCGCGCACAAGCCGCTCATGACCCGGCTGATGAAGGTGGTGGACGAGCGCGAGATGCGCGGCGAGACCCTCATCCTCCTCGGCGGCACCGTCCCCGACGGCGACCGCGAGGCGCTCGAAGAGATCGGCGTCGACGGCGTCTTCCCTGTCGGCTCCAGCCTGCGCGACATCGAGGCGTTCATCAAGGAGCGCCTGTCGGACGGTGCGGAGCCATCATGACGGCGGAATGGCCCCCGGCCTACGACCCCTCCTACGTGCCGCCGGCGGACCAGGAGTACTGGGACCCCGCGCTGGAGACGATGCCGCCGCAAGAGCGCGACGCGCTCATCGTGGCCAAACTCCAGCGGCAGGCGGCGTGGGCGTACGAGCGCTCGCCGTTCTACCGGAATCGCTGGGGCGAGGCGGGCTTCCACCCGGACCAGATCAACACGCTGGACGACGTGCAGCGCATCCCCATCATCACGAAGGAAGACCTGCGGCAGGACCTGCTCGACAACCCGCCGTTCGGCAGCAACATCTGCGACGACTGGCAGAACATCCAGCGCATCCACGGCTCGTCCGGCACCACCGGCATCCCCACCATCATCGCC
>JAPOOH010000169.1 GCA_026713505.1 Chloroflexota bacterium
AAGGCGAACGACCTCAAGGCCCAGCGCGGCAACGGCGTCGTCGGCGACCTCGTGGCGTCCGGCGAGGTCTCCTGTGCCCTGGAGATCAACCTCAGCTCCTTCCAGAACCTCTGGTCACAGGGAGCGCCGTTGGACATCGTTCCGGTAGAGACCATCTCGGTGGAGCCGGTGCACCACTTCGTGCCGAAGAATTCCCCGAACCCGAACGCCGCCAAGCTGTTCGCTGCGTTCATGATGGGACCTGAGGGCCGGGCGCTCTGGACGGAAGTACGCCCCACGTCCGACCTGACGCTCTCCGAGGACACGCCGTACGCCAACCTCGTGAAGTCCAAGGGCTCGAAGATCGTCCCGCCCGGGACCGAGCTGAACGACCACTTCGGCAGGTTGACGGACAGGTATCTCGAGGCGATCGGCATCCCGACCGGATAGGCCTCGGAGTCTGATGCAGTTTGGGCGCCGGGACGGATCACGATTTCGTCCCGGTGCCCGTGACCTGTGAGGGGTAGCACGTTGCTTCCCCGGGAGTGAACCGGGAATCATGATTGGGCAGCAGACAACGGTTGGGCGCGCGATGCGCCGGGGACTGCGTACCGATCCGCAGGTGCTGGTGGTGATCGGCGCCCTCGGAGCGCTGCTGGCGTTCCTGGTGGCTGTGCCCCTCATCCTCGTTCTCTGGTTCAGCTTCCGCACGGCGGGGCCCGGCGAGCGTGGCGGAACGTTCACGGTCAGCAACTACGTCGACACGTTCCTCAACCCGCTCACGTACGAGCTGCTCATCAACACCTTCTGGTTCTCGGTCGGCTCGATCGTCGTCGGCCTCGTCATCGGCGTTGGGTTCGCGTGGCTCATCGAACGCACGAACACGCCGTTGCGCAACTTCGGCTTCGTATCCATCGTCATCAACAGCGCGATGCCCGCGGCGATGTTCGCAATCGCCTGGGTGTTGGTGCTGAACCCGCGTACCGGGCTGGTGAACCTCCCGTTCACAGCGTGGCTGGACTGGGACAAGGGGCCGTTCAATCCCAACACGATGTGGGCGATGATCTTCGTGGAGGGCCTGCGGCTCGCGGCCACCATCTTCCTCATGGTCATCGGCCTCTTCCGAAGCATGGACCCCTCGCTGGAAGAGGCGTCCTCCATGTCGCAGGTGGGCACGTTCAAAACCGCGCGCCACGTCACCCTGCCCATCATGACGCCGGGCATCCTCGGCGTGGTCGTCTACATCGCGACGTCGACAGTCGGCGTGTTCGAGATCCCCGGCGTGATGGGCATGCCGGCGGACATCCACGTCCTTGCGACGCGCATCTACCTGGCTACGAGCGGCGTGCCCCCGGACTACGGCTTCGCCACGAGCCTTGCCACGGTCGCGGGCATCCTCGGTGTGGTCGGCATCTTCATCTACCACCGCGTAACCCGGATACAGCAGCGTTTCGCCACGGTGACGGGGAAGGGCTACCGTCCGCGCCGCATCGAGCTCGGGCCTACGGGCAGGGGCATCAGCGCGGCGCTCATCATCCTCTTCTTCATCCTCACGTTCGGCCTGCCGATGTTCATCCTCTTCTGGGCGAGCCTCATCCCGTTCTACCAGGCCCCGCTGCCGAAGGCGCTGGAGTTCGTCAGCCTGGACGCGTACCGCTTCATCATCACCGGGCCGGGGAGGCACGAGTTCCTGCAGGGGCTGCGAAACTCGCTGCTGCTCATCCTCGTCGTGCCGGCGCTGACGATGCTCCTCTCGGCGGTCGTCTCGTGGTTCGTGGTGCGGAGCAGGGCCCGAGGCAAGGCGATACTGGACATGCTGGCGTTCATGCCGCACACCGTGCCGGGCATCGTCATGGGGCTTGCGTGGCTCATCATCGGCCTGTTCGTGCTCTCGCCCATCTACGGCACTATCTGGCTTATCGTCATCGCCCACATCTCGCTCTTCATCGCCTACGGCACGCGGACGACGAACGGGGCGATGTTCCAGATCCACCGCGAGTTGGAAGAGGCCGGCGCCATGAGCGGGGCGGCGTGGTTCAGCACGTTCCGCAGCATCATCATGCCGCTGCTCATGCCGTCGCTCGTGGCGGGATGGCTCTGGGTGGCCATCCACAGCGGACGTGAGCTGACGGTGGCGCTGCTGCTGCAGTCCAGCTCCAACCGCATCATCTCTGCGTACGTCTGGCAGCAGTTCTTCGGCGGCAGGCTCAATCTCGCCGCGTCTGCGGGCGTGCTGCTCGTGCTGCTCATCATCCTGCTGGTGATACTGACGCGGGTCCTGGGCCAGCGGCTGAGCAGGCAACAGTAAAAGGGGAGGTCAACGTGGCGGTAGCGCTTCAGGTCAGGAACCTCTACAAGCGGTTCGACACCGATCAGGGTGAGGTGCGAGCCGTCGAGGACGTGACGTTTGACGTGGAGGCGGGCGCGTTCTTCACGCTGCTCGGCCCTTCCGGCTGCGGCAAGTCTACGACGCTCCGCTGCATCGCCGGGCTCGAACGCCCGGACGACGGCGACATCACGCTGGAAGACGCAGTTCTGGTGTCGTCGAGCCAGGGCATGTGGACGCCGCCGCACAAGCGGCCCATGGGCATGGTCTTCCAGTCGTACGCCATCTGGCCGCACATGAACGTCTTCGACAACGTGGCGTTCCCGCTGAAGCAGGGACCCCAGAAGTTCTCCGGTGCGGAGACCCGGGACCGCGTGTTACGCGCGCTCGCTCTCGTCCACCTGGACGGGCTGGAGAAGCGCCCCGCCCCGCAGTTGAGCGGTGGCCAGCAGCAGCGGCTCGCGCTGGCGCGCGCGCTCGTGAACGAGCCGAAGGCGCTCCTGCTGGACGAGCCGCTGAGCAACCTGGACGCCAAGCTGCGCGAGGAGATGCGCAACGAGCTGAAGCTGCTCACCTCGTCACTCGGGATCACGACGCTCTTCGTGACGCACGACCAGTTGGAGGCGCTGACGCTCTCCGACCAGGTGGCGGTGATGGACAGCGGGCGTCTCGTGCAGTACGGCCCGCCGCGCGAGATATACGAAGCCCCGCGCAACCGTTTCGCGGCGGAGTTCATCGGCTCGGCCAACTTCTTCGAAGGCGCCGTCACGGATGCGGTGGAGAAGGGCGGCATCACCGGCGTGGAGACCGCGCACGGCGTGCTGCGCTGCACGGCGGCAGAGGCGCTGCCGAAGGGGGCGCGGGTTGCCGTGGCCGTGCGACCGGAGAACGTGATCCTGCACGCCGGCGCCCCGCCGGAGGTGCACGGCGTCAACGTGCTCTCTGGCACGGTGCGGAGCGTCGTGTACCTCGGCAATACGCTTGACTGCCTGGTGGACGTGGACGGCGCGCTGGTGAAGGCGGACGTACACCCCGGCGAGGAAGTGAGCGAGGGCGACACGGTTGCCCTGTCGTTCAAGGAATCGGCTTCCCGGGTCGTACCCGTGGGAACGGTCGTTGCGGAGACGGAACAGGCGGGTTAACCCCAACAGGAGCAGATGCATGAGACTGGAGAACCAGGTAGCTATCGTCACCGGCGCAGGCCGGAACATCGGCGAGTCGGTGGGGCACCATTTCGTGGGGGAGGGCGCTAAGGTCGCGCTCGTCGACGTGCGGTTGGAGGCGGCGCAGGCCGTCGCCGACGCCATCAACGCGGAGCACCCCGGTTGCGCCATCGCCGTCCAGGCTGATGTGTCCTCCAGTGAGGACGTGCAGCACATGGTGAGCGCGACGGTCGAGGCGTTCGGCGGGGTGGACATCCTCGTGAACAACGCGGCGATCACCGACCACACCCCAGCGCTTGACCTGCCGGAGGACGAGTGGGACCGCATCATCGACGTGACGCTCAAGAGCGTCTTCCTGACCTGCAAGTACACGGGGCGGCAGATGCGGGACCAGGGGCGCGGCGGCAAGATTATCAACATCGCGTCCACGTCCGGCCACCGGGGCCGCGCCGACGCGACCGCATACTCGGCGGCGAAGGGCGGCGTGCTGAACCTCACCCGCTCGCTCGCCATCCAGTTCGCGCAGTTCGGCGTGCGGGTGAACTCGCTGACGCCCAACCGCATCGGCTCGCCGGTGGGGCAGGAAGAGCTGCCGTCGGAAGGCCGCGGCGTGTCGAACCTCGTGGGACGGCAGGGGATGCCTCCGGACATCGCGAAAGCGGTCGTCTTCCTTGCATCCGACGAGGCCGACTTCATCGCGGCAGCGGACCTCCTCGTGGATGGCGGCTCGCTCGCGGGCAGCGTAGCCTTCTCGTCCCCTCGTCCGAGCCAGTAGGCGAGCGCCACTCCCGCCCTCTCGCCGTCATTCCCGCTCTCTCCTGTCATTCCCGCGAAAGCGGGAATCCAGCGCGGTCGTCAGGCCGCAATCGTTGCGTCCTGCAAGTGAGGTGGCGCTGTTCGTTGTGAGCCTGTCGAACCACGACGCCATCGGACTCCTGCGGTGTGACGGCGTTGTCATCGGCGAGGTGCACCCCAAGCCGCGGTGCGATAAGCGGGTGTGCCCATGCGTGCCGCTATGTAACACCAACTCCACGCCTGCGGAAGTCGGCCTACGAGTAATCGGCGCTGACCCTCCCGCCGAAGGTGCAACAGCCAGCAACATTTGGTAACACGGCACTCCTGCGCGGCCAGGGCGCTTACGGGAGACAGCTCTCACACCAACCAGCGTACCGCTCGGTAGGGCGACCGCGTAAGGGGCGCGCGTCGCGATTCCAAGGGCTTAGGTGGAGGACGGTTCGGTAACGACCCCGCTGTAACGTTGGGCACTGGGACGGGGTTCCAGGCTGACGAGGCTCTGCCCCGCATCGAAGATGCACCGGCAGCTGTTGAGGACGTCGCGTCCCAGTACGGACGGCAGGTCTTCTACCGCATCATGTTCGCCTTCGGGTGCGATATACACTTGGATGCTGAACCCGTGCCAGCCGCCTGTGTCGCTGTCCTCGATATACACGACCGCGTCCTCTGGCACGTAACGCATCTCCCCGCCGATGCCCCAGACGGTAACCGGCTCTTGCGAGAGGACACCCAGGTCAATGGGCATCCTGGCAGCGTCGTCCGGATGGAGTGTCGTCGCATCTGCGCCGGTGTCCAGGAGGAAGTCCACTGTACCGGACAGCCCGAGCTGAGGAAGGTGGACCCGCGCCTCTACGTAAGGTGCGGGGTTCGCTGCCGGAGTCGAAGTAGCCTGCTATCGCCATGGTTACAGGATCAACCGTTGGGGTTCCTTCAGCGCCCGTTTGAGCGCAACGTGCGCGGTCGGAATACCCTGAGCGCCCAAAGCGGAGACCATCTCTTCGAGGTCGGCCCCCACTCCGACCACTTTCTCGCCGTATACGGCGACCCAGCAGTCCGGGTGCTCCTCGCGCATCCGGTCCATGATGGACCGCAGGTAGCGGTTGTCCCGCTTGAACTGCGCCATCTCCACGCTCATCTGCTTGAGATCGAGCGATTCCTGGAATCCCGGCTGTCTGCTCATGTCGTCATTCCGGCGGCGTGGCCGCCTGCGGCCAGTGTAGCGCCCGCGCCGATGCCGTCCAAGGGGCGCGTGTCACATCTCCGGCGACAGCCACACGCGAAGCAGCACCGACTCCGACGCTGGCAGCGCGACGAGCGTCCGGGCGACCGCGCCCCGCGACGCCAGCGCGCGCTCGACCTCTGACGGGTCGTCGATGCCGCGCACGACGTCGATGCGGGCCTCGCGCTCGCGGCCCCGGTGGTAGACCGTCGCCGGAGCGCCGCTAGCGATGTTGCGCCACCAGAGGGCGCGAGCGCTCGTCAGTGCGTGCAGCGCCTCGCCGCCGGAGGGTCGGCACATCACCGGCACGAAGTACGTCCTGCCAGAGCGCCGCCCTTCGCAGCGCACGACGATGATGGTTACGAGCAACAGCGGGTGCAGCGGCGAGCGCACGACCCGCGCAATGGCGGCGTTCACGCGGCGGAACACGGCGGGGATGACCGTCGCCACCATCCATCGTCCGAGTCTGAGCTTCAGCGCACGCATGGGTCGAGGCTATCGGGGGAGGGTGGGGGTGTCTATAATCCTCGCCCGATGGACTTACGCTTGAATCTGGCCGTCGTCGAGGGTTACAAGAGTCAGAGTCAAATCGCTCGGCGCTTGACGGAAGATTGGGCGACTCGAAACCTCTATTGCCTCGCCTGTGCGTCCGCTCACCTTGATGCTGCGCGAGCGAACACTGCAGTCTGGGACTATTCGTGCGCGGCCTGCGGTGCTCTCTACCAACTCAAGAGCCAGAACAAACCATTCGGGAGAAGGGTCAGCAACTCTGAGTACTACACCAAAATGCGGGCCATCGCTGCTGGGCGTGCCCCGCACTACGCCTTCCTCCACTACTCGATTTCAGCCGCAGCAGTAGTAGACCTGTTTGTTGTACCGGGTCATTTTCTGAGCCCTGCGGTTGTTGAGCGGAGGCCTCCGTTGCCGCCCCACGCGAAGCGGGCTGGCTGGGTGGGCTCGAACATTCTGTTGGGGGAGCTGCCAGAAGAAGGCCGGGTGCACGTTGTCGAGGCTGGCACGTCACTCAACCCGCTTGAGGTTCGCGACGACTGGCAACGCTACCAGTTCCTTGCTGGCAAGAAGGGAGGCTGGGCCGCCGACGTGCTGTCTTGCATCCGCGTATTGGAACGGGAAACTAAGAATAAGGAGTTCACCCTGCAAGACTTCTACCAGCGGTTCGAGGCTGAACTCGCCTGGCGACACACGGACAACCGGAATGTGCAGGCGAAGATTCGTCAGCAGTTGCAGGTGCTCGCCAAGGGGAAGGTCCTCTCGTTCGTGGACAACCGGGGACGCTACCGAGTCATTGGCTAATGGCTGCGTACCAGCCCTTGACACTCCCCGCCGCCCCGATCAACGATCGGGTCATGGTGCGCGATGGATTCCAACTTGTGCAGGAGGCTGTCGCCAACTGGGAGAGCCTGGACGGTGTTGCTCAAGTTGACGTGGTTGAATTCCCCTACAACACGAGTGAGCGCGGCTACCTCGCGCAGATTGCGCTGCATGGCCGGTCGAAACCTGTCTACACGCAGTTAGTACTCGTCGATTCCTATGAGTCGATAGAGGCGCTTCCGGAGCTGTACGAGGCGATGTTCGAGGAATGCTTGCCAGTCCCGTGGCGGGACGAGGGCTGGGAGTAGTGCCCCCTACACCCCCACCTTGGCGCGCTTGCGGGGCTTGGGGGCGGGTGCGGGGGGCGGCTCTTCAGGTGCGATGCCGTGCTTGGCGAGCGCGTCGCGGAGGAACGCGGCGGTGCGCGACTCCGGGTGCGCGGCGACGTGCTCCGGCGTCCCCTCTATGACGATGTCGCCGCCGTGGATGCCGGGGCCGGGACCCATGTCGATG
>JAPOOH010000530.1 GCA_026713505.1 Chloroflexota bacterium
AGACCCATCCCTACGCCCTTGAGCTCAGGTCGCTGCTCCGCACAGACGGTCAAATCCGCGCCCAAGCTGTCTTTGATGTAGAAGGTGTCCCTACGGTAGTCTTTGTTGGTGGCGACGACGGGTCTCTCGCGCCCGATGACTTGGACAAACTGCGACAAAGAGTATGGAACCAGAACCTTGTAGCGATTGTCATCCAGATCGCCGGTCCAGTCGCCCAAGTATTTCCCGCCAGCAAGCTGCGTGATCGCAAGCAATTATCGCTACCGGAAGCCCGACCGGATGGTCCGTTCTCTGCGCTAGACGTTGCATTCGCTAATACTGCACGTCGATTGCCACACTGGTTTGACGTTGATGCCCGCGTTGACCGCAAATTACTCAAGAATCTTTCATCCACCGTAACCGCTCTTACCAACTCCGGTATTCATACCGATCAAGGCACTTGGTCTTCCCGCACTTACGCTCAACTGTTGTTGGGACAGATTCTGTTTATCTCCTATCTTGAACACCGTCATATTATCGGTCCAGTTTATCGGGAAACGCGATCCGTAGAACCTTTGCATGAACTTGTCTCCAGCTGCAACCAAGACGGTATTCAAAATCTACTCTGCCGTCTGCGGGAAGACTTCAACGGCGATTTCCTGATCGACGATAGCCATGATCCCTGGTCACACCTGAACGAGACAGGGTATGACCTTCTTGATCAATTTCTTAATCGAACTGACATGAGCACCGGCCAGCAGGACTTCTGGAATTATGATTTCAGCCATATTCCAGTAGAGCTCTTGTCAGGCATTTACGAGTCCTTTCTTTCCGAGGAACAAGATCGGGACAGTGCATATTACACACCCCGTCACTTGGCAGCACTCGCCGTAGATCAGGCGCTCTCCATGTCGTCCGACCCACTGTCCGAAACAGTTTTTGATGGGGCCTGCGGCTCGGGCATCCTTCTAACCACTGCCTATCGACGGCTGATAGCGCTATCCGAGGCACGCAACGGCCGCCAACTGGGGTTCAGTGAGCGAGCCGCTCTATTGACCGAGCGAATTTTCGGCGCCGATATCAACCCGATGGCCTGTCGAGTCACAGCGTTCAGCCTGTACTTATCCCTTCTTGAGAGCCTCGACCCAGCCGATATAATTGAAGCCCAGGAACGCGAACAAGCAAGACTACCTAAACTGTCTGACGATAATCTTCACCATGGTACCACGGCTGATATCTTCGCGACAAATCACGCCTTTGAAACACGGCGCTTCAGCATAATAATCTCCAATCCACCCTGGAAGGAACCTGAAGGGGAAGAGAAGACTTCCGCTGATCATTGGGCTACCTCCAAACAGATTCCCTTCGTGCGCCGCCAGATCGCCGGTGCATATGCGCTTCGCGCACTCGACTTTCTTTCTGATGATGGCCGCCTTTGCCTCATACTCCCGATTAGCCTGTTCCTTGCTCCAACCAGCTCGGAATTCGTCGAGTATCTCTTGAAACGAGTGCAACCTAATCGTCTAATCAATTTCGGAGACCTGCAAAATCTTCTATTTCCCACAACAGAACACACTTGTCACCTGTTTGTCGGAAACCAACGTAGTAGTGCCAAAGCCGGCCTTATCCCGTTTGACGAGACGTTTGACTATTGCGTACCAAAGGCCGACATGAGTCTAGCCTATGGTCGCTTGGCGGTGCAATCGACAGATCGGCACAGTCTTCAGACAATAACTGCAGCGCAAGAGCCGAGACTGTTGACCACCCTAATGTGGGGAGACGCGAGCGACTTAAATCTGTGGACCCGTCTGACTTCCCTTGGGACCTTTCGCGATTTCTGCAAGGGACCAAAGAAACAGCGACGCTGGGTAGCTCGCAAGGGTGTGCACCTACATGACAAGAGTCGGGAGCCCGTCAGCTCTTTCCCACTCCGTGATAGGCCTCATGTGACTGTTACTAGTTTGGGAGGACGATCACCGCTATTGCCTCCCGATCTCTTGACGACCTGGCCGGATGATGAGGAGACAGTTGTTGGGCTGAACGATGATCTCTTGCGCATGTTTGACGGACCACGTGTACTTTTTCCGGATGGATTTTCGAGAAGAGATACAGCCATTCGTGCGGCGTACGTTAGCAGGCCGGCCACATTTACCGTTAGCATAGGTGCAATAGCAGGACCAGAGGCCGACGCAAGGCTTCTTCAATTTGCCGCCGTTTATCTACGCTCTAGCCTCGCTCGATATTTTTTAATGATGAACAGCTGGAAAATGCTTTGCGAGCGTAACGCTGTGCACCTACGTGATATCCTGCAGTTCCCTTTCTTTATGCCAGAGGACGCGCCAAATCCGGAAGCTGCACACATGGCAATCAACCGAGTAGTTCTGAAGATTCAGCACTTGGCGGGCGTTCATAGCTTCGGCCAAGACGATGAGTACGAAACGTTACGGGGGGAGTTCGACGAGGATGTATTTAGTTTTTTCTCTATAACGGAGATAGAACGCGCCTTAGTGCGAGAGACGATAAATACTTTGTTGCCATCTATAAGGCCGAGAAGTTTTTCTAGTCTGGACACACCCGCACAGTCGCGAGCTAGCCGCAAGGACCTTGATACCTATGGAGGTGCGTTGTCCAAAGCGCTAGCGGACTGGCGGGTGAGAATGCGTGGAAAAGGAGAGTTCAACGTATCAACTGTCGCGAACAGGGCGGCTCGAGCCGCTGCACTGGGGATTGTTCGCATTGAATATGTGCCGAATGGTCACGTCGTTTCCAGTGCAATTCATAGAAGAATCGATGACGAAATAGTCCAGTCCACACTTGCCGAACTAAGGGCGCTGGGGCTGACTATGGTTCCTTCGGGACATTCACTCTACTTGCTTCCAGATATCCATATCTGGAGTGAGGAAGTACTTTACTTAATCCGGCCACTTATAAGCCGCCTGTGGACGCAACGGCAAGCCATGCGAGATGCAGAAAATATTGTGCGTGCTGTCCACAATCGGCATAGTCCGTTTAATGGATCGGAGGCTGCGTGACTAATACTAGTTCGTGGTCCGGTGCATTCCCAATTCGCCCGGCATCCGACGCCCTGGAGGCGTTGTGCGAGAGCTGGCAAATTCTGACCGAGAGATATCGTCCCGGCTTTCATTACAAAATCCGTGAACCGAAACTCACCCGCGCGTTGAAAACGCATGTTGAACGAATTACTGGTCCCCAACGAGGACTTCTTGGCATGTGGGCCGCGGAGGCGGTCCACAACGAAATGGACATGGAAACCGGCGAGCTTACAGATGAACGTCGTACAGATATAATCTATGGTTGGAACAACCAACACGTCGCAATTCACTTTGTGCTGGAGTTTAAGAAGATTAGTCGCACCGCACGCTCTCTCAACAACTATCTTGGACCGG
>JAPOOH010000170.1 GCA_026713505.1 Chloroflexota bacterium
AACGGCGAGATGTCGACGTCGCTGGCGCCGTTCGCTGTCTGCTGCGCCATCGCCTTGCCCGAGATGAAGGCGAGCGTGATGCCCTTGTAGCGGGGGCCGGTCGAGGTATAGAGCAACTCCGTGCCCTGCACGGGGCCGAGGATGGGCATCTCGTCGGGCGAGTAGGGGCGGAGGCACGCCGTCAGGTCGCGTATCGGCGCGTCCAGCACGTTGGGCGCGAAACGTATCACCGCCTCCATGATGCTGTTCTGCGCCTCCATCGTCGGGTAGGGGTCGAAGCCTGCGCGCTCCTGCGTCGTCCCCACGAGCAGGTCGCCGCCGGCCTTCGGCAGCACGTAGCCGGTCTCGTGGAAGATGGAGTGCGTCGGCATCGGTACGCCGTCGGGCGGCGAAACGTGCACGATCTGCCCACGCAGCGGGACGACCGGCACCTCCATGCCCAGCCATTCCGACGCGTGCTGCGACCACGGCCCGTTCGCCACGAGCACAGCGCCTGCCGTGATGCGCTCGCCGGACGTAAGGGTGACGCCGCACGCGCGGTCACCCTCGCGCAGCACCCCGTTCACCTCGGCGGTGCGTATGGACACGCCCCGCTTCTCGCACGCCTGCGCAAGCGCGATGGAGAACGGGTAGGCCTCCAGCTGCTTCTCGACGGTGAAGGCCCCACCGAGCGCGTCCGGCGTCAGCCAGGTGCCGAGCGAGCGGACCTGGGTCTCGTCAAGCCACTCGACGTCGATGCCGATCTCGCGCTGCCAGCCCATCTGCTCCTGCAGGTCATGGGCCTCCTCTTCGTTCAGCGCGGGACGCAGCAGGGGGATGTCCGAGAAGAGGTAGTCAACGCCGGACTCCGCTACCAGCCCTTCGGCGACCTCCGCGTGCATGCGGATGCCTTCCAGCAGGAAGCGGGTGTATTCGATGGAGTACCGGTGCCGACCGACCGCTCCCAGTTCGCCCGCCGCGCCGCCCGAGGCGCCGCTGGCGACCGCGTCGCGCTCCACGATGACGGAGCGCATGCCGTGCTCCGCGGCGAGGAACCAGGCTGTCGCGCAACCCATCACGCCGCCGCCCACGACGACGACGTCCGCAGTGCCGTTCGTTGTCATTGGCGCGCCGCCGCGGGCGTGGTCGCCTCTCCCTGGTAGATGCCGTCGTACGGCGTCTCGGTAGCGTCGTCGAGTGTGAAGAAGACCATCTGGACGATGCGGGCGTTCCGCGCAAGGGTGAGCCCGTGCGGGTTGTATACGGTCAGCTGTATCTGGGCCCTGCCGGTGTAGCCCGCGTCCCACACGGCGTTGTGCGCCGCCGCGCCGTTCCGGAGCAGCGTGGAGCGAGGCTTGGCCAGGGCCATGACGTTACGGGGCAGGGCGACGGTCTCGTTCAGCCGCACGGCGTACACGCCGGGCTGCAGGTGCACCGAGCTTTCCGCGTCGAAGGCCAGATCCTCGGTCTCCGCAAGGACGCGATCGCTGTTGCTGACGCCGATCCTGCCTGCGCCGGTGAACGCTGCGATGGACTCCAGCGTCATGTCGAACCCGTTCGCCTGCAACTGCTCGTCGACGTTCACGAACCCGGCGACGAGCGGCGGGGAGTCCGAGAGCATGGCGCGGATCTGTTGCGATGAGAGGACGCCCATGGGCGCGTATCCACCTCGGCGGAAGGGGCGGGATGTGCGGTCAGACTATAGGAGCGCAGGGCAGGGGTGTCAAAGCGGGTTACAGGGAGACCGCGGATGCACTAGAGGTCATTCAGCGTCCCTTGCCGCTTGGCTTCTGTCGCTTGGGACACGAGCGAGTCCAACTTGCCGGCCATCTCCGCAGGTTCGTTGTCTGCCATGCGGCCTCCCAGTGAGCCCAACGCCCCACTTCGCAGACTATAATGGCGCGAGCCCCCATCCGGCCTGTTCGCACCAAGAGCCGGACCCCAGGAGCCAGTGTGGAATTCGACATCACGTTTCGCGGCCTCGTTCTCTCCGGTCTAG
Organism: Chloroflexota bacterium; assembly: GCA_026713505.1. Taxonomy (GTDB): domain Bacteria; phylum Chloroflexota; class Dehalococcoidia; order Lucifugimonadales; family Australimonadaceae; genus Bin16. Next base: position 1,979 of record JAPOOH010000170.1, read on the forward strand.
GCGTTGAACTGGAGATCCGCTACTACTCCCTGGCGATCCTCGCGGGGCTGCTCGCGGGAATCGTCCTTGCGCAGCGGGAGGCGAAACGCCTCGGCGAGAGCCCGGACCACGTTCTGAACATCGCGGTGCTCGGCGTCGTGTTCGGCCTCATCGGGGCGCGGCTCTACCACGTCATAGACCTGTGGAGCTTCTACTCCCAGGACCCCGCACAGATATTCGTGCTCCGCGCTGGGGGCATCGGCATTTTCGGCGCGATAGCGGGCGCGGCGTTCGCGCTCGCGCTCTACGTCTGGTGGGTGAACCGCCGTGCGCGCACGGGCAGGGCGCAGCGCATCCGCACGCTCCGCTGGTTCGACATCGGGGCGCCGGCTTTTCTGTTAGGGCAGGCCGTCGGAAGGTGGGGCAACTTCTTCAACAAGGAGCTCTACGGGCCGGAGACGACGTTGCCCTGGGGCATCCCGGTCGGGCCGGAGCACCACTTCCCCTGGGACGCAGGCGCGGCAGCGTACTTCCACCCGCTCTTCCTCTACGAATCGCTCCTCAGCTTCCTCGGCGTCGTCGTCCTGCTCTGGGCGGGCCGGCGGTTCCGTCACGGGCTCCGGCAGGGAGACATCCTCTTCCTCTACCTCATCTGGTACGCGATGGAGCGCTCCGCGCTGGAGTTCCTGCGCAGCGGCAACTGGAAGTTGGGAGACGTGCCGGTCGCGCACCTCGTCTCGGCGGCGATGATCGTCGTCGCGCTGCTTGCGCTCTTCCTCTGGCGCAGGCCGCCGTACCTCGAATCGGGCCGGGAAGACGCCCGCCGGGCGGACAGCAGTCCGGTCGAGCAAGCGGCTGCGCGGTCGCGCGCGGCGGAGCGCCGGGCCCGGCGCCGCACGCAGGGGTCGGACAGCGAGTAGTCAGGGACGCTCGCCTCAACCCTTGCCCTGTCGCTGTGTGTCACTGCAGGGTGGCGTGGAATGGCTTGCAGTAGTACGCTAGCCGTGACACGTTCGGGGTAATGAGCATGACTACACAGCCGATCGAGAGCCACGAGGTGCACAGCCAGCGCCTGCTCAGCCATGCGAGGGAGATGCTTGCCGGGGGCGACCGCTTGCAGGCGTCGGAAAAGATATGGGGCGCGGTTGCGCACGCGGTCAAGGCGCTGGCGGATGAGCGAGGCTGGCCTTACCTCTTCCACCAGGACGCAGGTGTTATCACCTCCTATGTTGCCCAACAGGTCGGCAACCACGATATCGAGACGTACTTCGCCGCGGTGGAGAACTTGCACCGGAACTTCTACGAAGACGTGTGGGGGTTGGATGTGATCGCTCGAAGGCTCAGTGTGGCGGAGCAGTTGCTGGCTCTCCTGAGCGCCGCCAACGACACGATGGCGCAAGATCTGCCCATGCCTACGGACGGGCGCTACCGCAACCGTGTGCAGCGGTCCAGGGCTGCCTCCTGCTAGAGGTTGTCGAACGCGAACATTGGGGGGTGACGCTCACCCTCACCCTAGGCCAACCCTGAAGCGGCCTCTGTATCGAGCAGCCACGTCAACTCGCCGTCGTGCGGCGCTACGAGCGCGGCGGGCAGGGGAGGCTCGTTGTCCGGAGGGCACAGGGCGAGCCGTACCGCATCCGCCTTATCGCGTCCCTGGGCGAGGAATACGACGCGCCGTGAGGCGTTGATGAGCGGCAGCGTCGCGGTGATGCGCCACGCCTCCAACTGCGGCACGTGATTGGCTGCGAAGGGCCGCTCGCGTTCGTCCAGTGCGCTCGTACCGGGGAAGAGCGACGCCGTATGCCCATCCGGGCCGATGCCGAGCAGCAACAGGTCCGGGCGCGTAGGCGCCTCGCCGAAGACCCGTCGCAGCGCGCCCTCGACGGTGGCGGCGGACTCCTCCGGGGTTGTGTCCTCCGTCGGCGTGGGGATGACGGTCGCCTGTGCCGCGGCGTTGTGGGAGAGCAGCGTAGCGTTCGCCATGCGCTGGTTGCTGTCCGGATGGTCGTGAGGGACCCAACGCTCGTCGCCCCAGAACACGACCGTTGCGTGCCAGGGCATCGCGGCTGCGAAGGGCGGCCCGGTGAGCGCACGGTAGAGCGCCTCCGGCGTGCTCCCGCCGGACAGTCCCCATACGAACCGGCCTCTTTCCCGTACCGCCTCCTCCGCGGATGCGAGCACGAGTTCAGCCGCGGCCTGCGTGAGCGTGGCGTGGGCGGGGAAGACGCGGACCTCCATCATGGCAGAGCGTGTGCGCGAACCGGAGAGCAGTCCCCACTCCCCGCCGCGTGTGCGGGAGTGCGCTCAGGATTCCCGCCTCCGCGGGAATGACCGGTTTCGTCCGCCGGAATCATGCCGGGTCTCATGGCGCTAGGACTGGCGCCTCACGGCGTGGCCGCCGAACTGGTTGCGCATCGCCGCGAGCAGCCTGAAGCCGAACTGGGCCTCGTCCCGGGAGCGGAAGCGCGCCTGCAAGGCCATCGAGATCACCGGGAGCGGCACCGCCAATTCGATCGACTCTTCCACGGTCCAGCGTCCCTCCCCGGAGTCGTCCACCCAGGGCGCGATGCCGGAGAGCGAGTTGTCCTCCTCTAGAGCCGCGGCGGTGAGGTCCAGCAGCCAGGACCGCACGACGCTGCCGTGGCGCCATATCTCCGCGATCTGCGCGACGTCGAGGTCCAGGCTCTGCTTGGCGCGCATGAGCTCGAAGCCCTCCGCGTACGCCTGCATGAGCCCGTACTCGATACCGTTGTGCACCATCTTCACGAAGTGCCCTGCGCCGAGCGGCCCCACGTGGGCGTAGCCTGTCTCCGGCGTCGGTGCGAGCGTGCGGAAGACGGGTTCAACGAGCGCAACCGCTGCTCCGCTGCCGCCGACCATGAGGCAATAGCCCTCAGCGAGGCCCCAGATGCCGCCGCTGACCCCCGCGTCCACCATCTCGATGCCGCGATGCCGCAACGACTCCCCGCGCCGCATCGAGTCTTTGTAATTCGAGTTTCCGCCGTCCACGACGAGGTCGCCGGACTCCAGCACGTCGCCGAGCGCGGCGACCGTCGCTTCCGTGGGATTACCGGACGGCACCATCACCCAGACGACGCGGGGCGGGGAGAGCGCCTCCACGAACTGCTCCAGCGAGTCCACGACCTCGCAGCCGGACGCTGCCGCCGCCTGCCGTGTGTCGGGGTCGCGGTCGTAAGAGACGACGCGGTGTCCGCCTCGGCGCAGACGCTCGGACATGTTGCCCCCCATGCGTCCCAACCCCACCATGCCGATGTCCATAGATTCCTCCTGTAAGGGGTTCCGCGCCGTGTCAGCCGCGTGTCTGCGCCAGCATGCCGCACTTCGCTTCGATGCTTTCCAGCAGCTGCCGGTACGAGGCCGCGAACGCATCAACGCCGTCGCTTAGCAGCTTGTCCGTGACCGCCTGCATGTCGACGCCTGCTTCGGCCAGCGCGGCGAGGGCGGCATTCGCTTCCTGTTCCGTGCCGTCCAGCGTGAACGCGGAGACGCCGTGGTCCAGCGTCGCCTGCAGCGTGTCGGGCGGCATCGTATTCACGGAGTCCGGGCCGATGAGGTTGTCCACGTAGAGCGTGTCGGGGTAAGCGGGGTTCTTCGTGCTCGTGCTCGCCCAGAGCGGGCGCTGCACCTGCGCGCTCTGCGATCGCAGAGCGGAGAAGTCGTCCCGGGCGAAGCGCTCCTTGAAGAGCGCGTACGCGGCGCGAGCGTTCGCCACTGCTGCCTTGCCCTGCAGGGAGGGGTCGGCGCCGCCTCCCTCGAGGGCCTTGTCGACCGCAGTGTCGACGCGGCTCACGAAGAACGACGCCACCGAGGCGACGCGATCGAGCGGCCCGCCGCTCTGCGCGAGCGCCTGCAGGCCGGCGATGTAGGCGTCCATCACCCGCCGGTAGGCGTCGAGTGCGAAGATGAGCGTGACATTCACGTT
>JAPOOH010000592.1 GCA_026713505.1 Chloroflexota bacterium
GTGTCCCGCAGGCCTGCCCAAAGCCCGTCCATCCGCCGCCCGCCGAAGGTGAAGTGCGTCTGCTGCCGCGCGCCGCCGCGCTGCCAGCGCCCGCTCACCGCCTCGATGACGTTGTCCGAAGCCGCCCGGCCCAGCCGCGCGATCCACGCCGCCGGCATCGGGTCGGTGTTCCTGATCCTGCCGGTGGCATCCAGGGTGGCCGCGCCGCCGGAAAAGCGCGCCCCCGACGGGTTCGAGAGCCTCAGCTTCATCGTCTCCACCCCCTCGTTATGGGAGTCGTCGCGGATGTCGACGAGCACCAGTTCCCACCGGTCGCCGGGCCGGAACGTCAGCGTGCCCGATTTTGCGCGGTAGTCCGCACCCGCGGTGGCGGTGCCGTCCACCGTCGTGTAGTCGACGGTCACGGGGACGTCCCTCGCGCGGTCCAGGGCAACCGTGAACGTCAGCTTCGCGTTCGTGGCCTCCTGCGCCTCGACATCCTTGACGCTGATCATGGCCCGCGCGAGGATCCTCCCCACCCCAAAAGAGCTGTCGCCGCTCATGTCCACGCCCGAGGGATTGCTCAGCAGCAACACCATCGATTCCGATTGCTCGTCGTTGTCGTCGTACACTCGCACGCGCACCGTCTTGCGCGTCTGCCCGGGCCGGAACGTCAGCGTGCCCGAACCGCCCTCGTAGTCCTGGCCCGCCAGCGCGGCGCGGCTGCCCGCGCCGTCTAGCGTCTCCCAGTCCACCGTCGCGGTGGTGCTCAGCGCGTTGTCGAGGGTCACCGCGAACCCCAGCTCCGCGCCGGGACCCTCCTCGACCTCGGCATCGGTCACCGACACCTCGGCATGGACCGGGACCGGCTCGTCGTTGTCCAGAATCCGCACCGTCGCACTCGAGGGCGTGCCCAGGGTGTAGCCGTCGCCCGGGCGCAGTTTCACCGTGAAACTCCCGTCATCCTCGGCCGTGCCGTCGTCCACGGTGTCGCGCTCGACCTCCCAGTACAGCAGGTCCCCGCTCGAGCGCACGTCGCCCCTCGTACTCACAGGCTCGGTTTCCATGAACCGGCCCCGGTACGCGTATTCGCTATTCACCTCGACCCACCCGGTGCGCCTGGACATCTCGATGCGGTAGCGCACGGGCTCGCCTTCGGTGATTTCGTCGTCGAGCATCCTCACCGTCAGCTCGAGCGGCCCCGAGGTGTTGGCCCGCACCCGGATGTCGAACGTGTCGCTCACCGAGTCCGTGCCGTCGCTCGCCGTCACCTTCACCGACACCGTCCCGACGTCCCCGGGCGTGCCCGAGAAGGTCCGGTTCGATGGCGTGAACGTCAGCCAGTCCGGCAGCGCGCTGTCGTTGGGCCGCGCCGCCGTGTAGCTCAGCGCGTCGCCGTCGGCGTCGTTGAAGGTGTTCGACGGAAACGTGTAGCTGAACCCCGTCCCCGCCGTCGCCGTGCGGTCGGGGATTGCGTTGTCGAGCGTCGGGGCGGTGTTGGAGGTCGTTGCGGTGACGGTGCCGGACGAGGGATAGGGGTCGCTCGCGAGCGGGCCCTCCGAAACGTCGCCGTCATCGACGAACGAGACCTCCACGATGAGCTTCTTGCCCACGTCCGCGGCAACCGGCGTGTAGCTGGCAGCGGTCGCACTCGAAATCAGCGTCTTGTTGGAGGCGCCGTCGGCATCCACCCGGAACCACTGGTACGTGTACGCGTAGCCCGCATCGCCATTGTCCGCCTTGGTCTTGCCGTCGGTGTCGGAAATGCCCGAGGTCGAGGCGCTCAGCGCCTCGCCCACCGCCGCGGTGCCCGATACCGTGGGCTTGCCGGTCGCGTTGCCGGTGGTGGTCGTCGTCGCGACCTTGAAGATCGGGGAGAGGCCGAAGAGGCGCTTTTCCCCCGATGTCGAATTGGCACCTGTCGTTACGTTGCCGCTCGACACGTACCAAGTCCTGGCGAACTGGCTACCGCCCAACGGCCAGGAAGAATGGGTCGTGCCATTGGCATCCGTGCCCGTGTATACGGAATTGGAGTTGGTGCTTACACTCTCTACACTCCCGTTCTCATTGCGCCCGGTGCTGTCGTCCCACGTTCCGTCGTAGAAGTCGGCGTAGTTGTCAGCCACGGCGGCGCGGGTCGCGCTGGCGTGCAGCCAGTAGATCGGCGCGTCGGTGTCCGAGTCCGTCGTCCTGGTGTTGTCGCGGGCGTTGACCGTCGCGGTGCTGCCGAATGCGGTGAAGTCGGCGCTGTAGCGTCGGATGTCGGTGTGGCCGGCGGCCGCGGCGGTCTGCACGTGCGTGTTGTAGTCGGCGATGTCGGTGGAGGTGGCGTCGCGCGTGGTGGAACTCACGAACAGCAGCCGGAACGTGCCGCCGGCGGCCACGCCGTCGGGCTTGAGGCTCCAGTCCGCCGCCACGGTCTTGGCGGTTGACGCCCGCACCTCGATGTCGAAGGTGTCCTGTGCCGTGGCCTTGGAGTCGCTCGCCGTCACCTGCACCGAGATCGTGCCCACGTCCGCGTCGCCGGGCGTGCCCGAGAAGGTCCGCGACGAACCGGTGAAGCTCAACCAGAACGGCAGCGCGGCGCCGTTGGACCGCGCCGCCGTGTAGGTCAGCGTGTCGCCGCCGTCGGCGTCGCTGAAGGTGTCCGCCGCAAACGTGTAGGTGAACGCCGTGCCCGCCGTCGCCGTCCGGTCGGGGATCGCGTTGTCGAGCATCGGGAGGGCGTTGGCGGTGGTGGCGTCGTCATCGACGATGGTGACCGTCACCGTGGCGCCGAACGCCGTCCCGTCGCGGGCGCCGGTCACCTGGATCGCCCGGTCGCCGTCGTCGCTGTCGTTCGCCGCCGCCGTCACGGTCAGCTCCACCGTGGGCGCTACCAGGGGAAGCCCATCGATTACCTCGAGCCCGTCGTCCTTGATCGCCTGGATCAGCGCCGGCTCCCCCGGAAGGGCCACCTGGTGGCCCGCCGCGGTCGTATCGGCGTCGGCCGGGGTCACCTGGTAGTCCGTGCCGTAGGTCGCCGAGCCGCCGAAGGTCAGGGTGAGCGTCTGGTCGTCCTCGGATATCTTCCCGTTCGTGCTCGCCACCGTCAGCGTCACGGCGTTCTCCGCGACATCCATGGTGGTGTCGTCGTCCTCCTCGTCGATGCTCGACGCGCTGCCTGTGAGCCCGAGCACCGGCGCATCGTCGTCGTCGGTGATGGTCACCGGCCACTCACCTTCACAAAATGAACCTATCAAACACGTCGAGTTGTCGGCTTTTATGAGTTGCACCAGACCTACATGAAAACCGCCTGTTGCTTGGATGTTCACGGCCAGGGTTTCGTCGTCCTCGTCGACATCGTCATCGCGGAGCCTGAAGGGTCCGTTACGATCTTCCAGGGGTCTGGTGGCCACCCACGGGTCGGTGTCAACGGTCCGCGTGAAGTCCGTCTCGGAAAATTCCCCCTGCACGCCAAACGCGAAGTAGTCCTCGGGGGAGTCTGCGGTACCCGGTACCGTCGACGTGGAGATGTAAAAAGAACTCGTCGGCCCACGGGGGTAGGCCGCGTCCAGCGTCGCGACCAGATTGATGACCACGTCCGACGCCGCAGCGTCTTCGGCGAAGGTGTAACTCGTCTTGTCGTAGGTGAGCGTGATCGGCGGTTCCGCGGTCGAGATCACCTCCACCGTGTCCTCGCCGCCGATGACGCCGGTCCCCGACACCGTGGCGGTCACGTCGCCGGACGCTGAGGGCGTGAACGAGAACTTGCCCGCCCCGATCGTCAGCGTCGTTTCGGCGCTGCCGTCCACGAAGCTCACGGTGTGGATGAGGTCCCCGGCCACCAGCCAGTCCTCGTCCTGGGTCAGGGTCACCGTCACATCCAGCGCCCCCGCCGAGCCCCCGCGCGTCAGCGTGAACTCCAGGTTATCGAGGCCCGCGCCGATGGTGTCGTACTCCGCCTCGATGCCCACCGAATCCTGCACCACCTCGTCGGTGAAGCCGGGCGCGCCGAGCCCCAATGTGGCGTCCTGCAACGGGTTCGAGGTCGGCTTCGTGTAGCTTACGCTCGAGGCGCCCGCGCGGCCGTCTGCGCCCACGCGCCCAAGGACACCGAACTGCACGCGATCGCCGACGCGCTGGCCGACATTCAGAGGCGCAACTTCTACCAACTCGTCGGCGACATCCGCCAGCGCGGCCCTTACTGCCACGAATACACCATGGCGATCGACGTCGAGCGCGACAGCCCCACGGGGCAGGACGCGACGGACGACGCCTGCGAGGCAATCGTCGAGGCAA
>JAPOOH010000171.1 GCA_026713505.1 Chloroflexota bacterium
CAGAGCTCGATCCAGGCCCGGAGGTACTCGTCGGTGACTGCACCGCGTTCGTCGAAGGGCGGGAGTCCCAGGACCTCGAACTCCTCGCGGAGCCAGCCGACACCCAGGCCGAGGATGACACGTCCGCCGGAAAGCACGTCGAGGGTGGCGATGGACTTGGCCGCCACCAGTGGGTTGCGGTGGGGAACGATCATAACGCTGGTGCCCAAGCCGATCGTGGTGGTCTGGCCAGCAATAAAGGCCAGCATCGTAAGCTGATCGAGGCATTCGCCGGTGAGAGTGCCCGGGTGCACTCCCTCCTCGTTGTACGGGTAGGGTGAGGAGACGTCGCGAGGGAAGATGATGTGATCGGGGCAGACCAGAAAGTCGAACCCCAGTTCCTCGCCGCGCCGGACGATTTCGCTCATTATCGGAGGCGCGGTCAATGGACCGCTGCCGGGGATTGTGAAACCGTATTTCATCGTGTCTCCAATCAGGGTGGGCGATACAGGAAATGCAGTCTGGAGAGTTTACGTAGCGGTGAGGCGGTGGGTCAATCGGCGCGGGCCATCTGTCGGAGGGCCCTGCTTGTTACGCCCTGTTTGTTACAATGATAGTAAGCATCACGGATAGTTAGAATAGTGATGGCGCGGGGTGCCAATGACATCGGCGGAAACGACCCTCAGAGGCAAGATTTCGGGCGCAGGGCGAATCGACTTTGCAACGTCGCCTGAAGAGTACCGCCACTGGCAGTTGGACGTGGATGGGTCGGTGGCGCGATTGACGATGCGGGTGCAAGAGGACGCGCCGCTTCATCGCCCTACCGAGGGAGGGGCGGGTTACGAGCTGAAGCTGAACTCGTATGACCTGGGAGTGGATATCGAGCTGTATGACGCGGTGCAGCGGCTGCGATTTGAGCACCCGGAAGTCGGGGCAGTTGTTGTGACTTCGGGGCACGACAGGGTGTTCTGCGCGGGGGCCAACATCCGGATGCTGGCGCAGGCTGACCACGCGCTCAAGGTGAACTTCTGCAAGTTTACCAATGAGACCCGCAACGGCATCGAGGATGCAAGCGAGCACTCCGGGCAGCATTACATCTGTGCCATCAATGGTCCGGCGGCGGGCGGGGGCTATGAGCTGGCACTGGCCTGCGAGCACATTGTGCTGATCGACGACGGTTCCAGCACCGTGGCCCTGCCGGAGCTGCCGCTGCTGGCGGTGTTGCCGGGCACGGGCGGGCTGACCCGGCTGGTGGACAAGCGCAGGGTGCGGCGGGACCACGCGGACTTTCTGTGCACTGCGTCGGAGGGGGTCCGAGGTTCGCGGGCAGTGGAGTGGCGGCTGGTGGGCGAGATTGCGCCGCGGGCGCGATTTGAGGACGCGGTGGCGGAACGAGCGGCGGCGATGGCCTCGGAGGGAGAGCGTCCGGACGCGGGGGAAGGCATTGTTCTGGGGGCACTGACTCGGGAGTTCATAGACAGCGGCGTCTCGTACGAATACGTAAGTGTGGACATTGACAGGGAACTGGGAGCATCATTCTTCGATGTGCGGGGGCCCGACGGTCCGCCGCCACAGGATGCCGAGGGTATGCGTGCGGAGGGCGACCGGTTCTGGCCGCTGGCGCTGGCGCGGGAGCTGGACGACGCGATCCTGCACCTGCGCACCAATGAGGGCGACGTTGGGACGTGGGTGTTCCGAACCAAGGGCAATCCTGATTCGGTCGAGGCATACGACCAGTTGCTGCTGGAGAACGGTGAGCACTGGCTGGCGCGGGAGATCACGCTGTACCTGAAGCGAACGCTCAAGCGGCTGGACGTGAGCTCCCGATCGCTGGTGGCGCTGGTGGAGCCGGGGAGCTGCTTCGCGGGCACATTGCTGGAGCTGGCGCTGGCGGCGGACCGGTGCTACATGCTGGACGGCGTACTGGAGGACGACCAAGAACCGGCAGCGGTGCGTCTGACCGGGATGAACTTTGGGCCGCTTCCGATGGTCAACGGATGGACACGGGCGGAGGGTCGGTTCCTGAATATCGATGAGCTGCAGGAGCATATTGGGCGCGACCTGGACGCCGAGGCTGCTTCCGAGCTGGGGCTGGTGACGTTCATTCCCGACGATATCGACTGGGAGGACGAGGTGCGACTGGCGCTGGAGGAGCGGGCGAGCTTTTCGCCGGACGCGCTGACGGGGATGGAGGCGAACCTGCGCTTCGGAGGGCCGGAGACGCTGGAGAGCAAGATATTCGGTCGGCTGAGCGCGTGGCAGAACTGGATTTTCCAGCGGCCCAACGCGTCGGGGAGCCAGGGGGCGCTGCAGGCGTACGGCACGGGAGCGCGGGCGGAGTTCGACCGGCGGCGAGCGTAGGGCCTCGGCGGGCGTACCCGTTGAGACAAGCGGGTTCAGAAAGGATCGGTTGTGGCTGTGGCTGCGGGTATCAGTCGACAGCCCGAGAAGGATGAATAATGGCGGAAGAGCCGAAAGTGACTCCCACGGAGCACTGCTACATCGTCCGGAAGGAAGGGATATTGAGCGAGGAGCCCATCGTGAAGGGCACGCGGACGCCGGTGCGGGCGATTGTCCGGCTCTGGCAGATGGGTTACGCGCCGGAGGAAATCCCCAGTGGCCTACCTCACCTGAGCCTGGCGGCAGTGTTTGACGCCCTAAGCTATTACTGCGACCATCGAGAAGAGATAAACGAATACATCGAAAGAAACCGGGTGCCGCCCGAACTCATCCATCCCAGCATTCGACGACTTTGAACGGCGAACTGTTCATAAGAGTCTATTTGGACGAGGACGTACACGTTCTGGTGGCCGTGCTTCTA
>JAPOOH010000640.1 GCA_026713505.1 Chloroflexota bacterium
TGGATGCCTCGACCGCGGCCGTTTCGTGCGAATCGACGCATGGCAAAGAGTTGGGAGTTGTAGGTCAGGCCGGAAAGCACCCCGCCAAGGGGTAAGGCGTCAGCCGTCGCACCGGGGGCGAGCGACGCGGGAGAGACGGAAACGCCGGATCTGGTCAGGGGCATGGGCGCCGGCTGGCGGTGGGTCAATTGGGTGCGCGCGGGCGTGCGCGGCGGCAGCATCGTCGAAAATGCCAAGGGCGGCTGGCCGTACAATCTCGGCGGGGAGGCGTTCGTCATGCGCCCTGGGGTGCTTCGAGGCGTAGGCGACGGTCGAAGGCGTTGAACTGGCCACGATCAAGAACCGGGTTGGCAAGCTCCGGCGGCACGGCCTGCGCTAGGGCGAGAAAGACGAACCATCCGGGCCGAATTTGACCTCGCGGCGGGGGGGGGTCTGCTATGCGGTCTCAGCGAAGGAGAGGGTGAGGGAGCTCGCTCAGGGATCACTTGGGGGTCTCCGCAGCTAGGGAGAGGCGCGTCGGCGGTGCAGTCAACCATGTGTCATGAATGGCTGAGAAGGGTGCATGGCGGGTTTCTGGGCATCGGGCAGGGGGACGATGTCAACTCCGGACAGGTCGGCAAACCCGGGCGAGGCGGCCAGAACGTCGGCGAAGACACCGATGTCGCCCGCGATAGGGATCAAAGCCCGGATGGGCCGAGGCTCGGTGCGGGGCAAGAGAGCCCGGCCCCGACTGAGATCGCGCTAATCCAGAGAGCAACGAAGGGACTACGTCCTTGGGGGTGCGGGCGGTCGGAGGTACGATGTGCAGCGTTGGGGTGAAGCCTGTCGATGGTCGTTGCATCGAGGGGGTGGATAAGATGATTTGGACCTGTTGGTGCAGGACGGGATTCGGCAGTTGGACTGGGGACTGGTTGTTGTACCATATGTGTATGTATGTACAGTAGTTGGGCGGGATGATGCCAAGCCGCTATCTGAATGAGTTGTCGAAGCTGGAGGGGGTGTACCTTGCGGCATTGGCAATGGACATAGGTCCCTTGGCCCGAATCATCGAGGGGTGGGCGTTGCAGCCGATGCTGATGATCGGATCGGGCGGTTCGTTCTCGGCAGCGAAGTTCGCCGCGGACACGCATGAGTCGAGTACAGGCCAGGTGGCTCGGGCGGGGACGCCGTTGGAACTGATCTCGCGAGAAGTGCGCAGCGGAGGAGTTGCGTGCTTCAGTGCGAGTGGGCGCAACCAAGACATCGTGACAGCGTTTCGCTTGGCCGCAACTCGTGAAACGACCCCTCTTTCCGCGGTGGTACTGGCCGCCGGCTCCCGGCTGGAGAAACTGGGCGATAGGTTTCGCTACTCGGATGTTATTGGGGTGGTTCATCCGTCGTTTCGGGACGGGTTTCTTGCAGTGGCTTCGGTGGTCGGATTCGCGGTGTTGATCACCAGGGCATACCGAGCGGTCTACGGACGGTCAGAGGAAGACATATCGGGAAGCTTGTCAGAGCTTGTTCGGGAAGCTACAAGCTTCTCGAGTTTGGCAGAGATCAGATCAGCAGCAGACGGCGTGATTGCAGGCAGGCAATACGTCAGCGTGCTGTATAGCTCTGAACTGGCAGCGGCGGCGGTGGATGTGGAGTCCCGCTTCGTCGAAGCGGCGTTGGGAGGTGTGCACATCGCTGACCTGCGCAACTTCGGACATGGAAGGCACTTCTGGATGGCAAGGAAGGCAGCCGAAACAGGGGTGGTGGCGTTGATCTCGGAGGAACAGAAACAATTGGGCGACCGGACCGTATCCCTGCTCCCGGACGAGGTCGCTGTGCTACGAATTGGTTTTCGAGGAGCGAAAGATGTACAAGGCGTGGCGGGGCTCGTCGCCGGACTTTACCTCGCGGCAAGCGCGGCGGGGTTTGCCGGGGTGGATCCGGGGCGGCCGGGTGTCCCGAAGTTCGGACGAAGTCTGTATCACCTCAAGGCGTATGCGGGACGGACGTCACAGGGGGTTCTCAATCGATCGGCGGCGCTGAGTCGGAAGGGAGCGAGGCCGGAAGACGGGTGGTGGATTGAGAAATATGAGAACGCTTTGGAGAGGGTGAACACCTCACGGTACGAGGCTTTGGTGTTGGACTACGACGGAACGCTGTGCGACTCGAGGGAACGGGAAGAGCCGTGGGGAGCGGACATGGCGGGCGAATTGAAGCGGTTGGTGGACGAGGGAGCAGTGCTGGGGTTGGCAACCGGTCGTGGCCCGTCTGCCGGGATCGAACTAAGGGCAGCGCTGCCAACGGAGCTTCATTCCCGGGTGCTCGTGGGTTACTACAACGGGGCGGTAATTCGGTTTCTTACCGAAGCAGAGGATCCTCTCGTGGATGCCGGAGATGGTGAGAGTTCGCTGTTGTCGTCGCTGCTGAGAGATCCAATGCTGAACGGAAGCGTGCGGTCAAATGCGGTGCAGATTTCGACTGGCGTAAGGCAAGGCGTTCGCGTTGAAGACGGGGCCGAAGAGGTGCGGCTCATACTGCGGCAAAACGGGGTCGATGCAGAAGTGGTGACATCTGCGCACTCGGTCGACGTGTGCTTGGGCGGGCAGTCGAAAGAAGATCTGCTCGCGGTGATGCGAAGTACGTTCGGGTTGACGAATGGGCCGATCTTGCGCGTTGGCGATCGTGGCCGGCGTCCAGGGAACGACTGGAAACTCCTGGATGATCCACACGGCCTGAGTGTGGACCAGGTTAGCGGGGATCCTGTGCACTGTTGGTCGCTTACGCCCGCGGGGACAAAGGGGACACAGGCGGCAGTACATTATTTGAAGTGTTTGCACTGGACCGGGGGCGAGGGACGACTTCGGCTGAGCAGGTCGAGTCGGCCGTAGGGAAAGAGATGCAGCGAGAGTTGGCCGAGAGGCTGTTGGCAAGGATCATGGAGTGGGATGACGAGACGAATACCGCCGAGCGAGCGCGCCTCGAACGGTTCGCGGCGTACAAATACGATCAATACCAGCAGTTCGCGCCAGGCCGGCGGTTTCTCGAGAGTTTGGCCCTCTGGCTACAGCAGTTTGGCGAGGGAAAGGAGAGGGAGATCGCCTATGCGTTCGTCAAGGACCGTCTGGTGTTCGTTTCGAACGAAGAGGTCGACAGTCTGGTCGAGCTGGCGTTCCCAACGGTCATCCGCCCGGTGCTGCTTGAGGATGCAGCCAGGGAAATGGGCGTGTCACGGCACCGGCGAAAGGAGATCGTGGGGGGAAAAGCGTTCAGGAGTTTTCAGCGGCGGACATTGGTGCTCGGATTGTCGGACGGGGCCCGAACCGACCGATTCAGGCGCGTGAATCCTGGCGCGATTTCCCACGAGCAAGTGTTTCACGCGTACGACGTGTCGGACAGCAAGGCCGAGGACATGACGGAGAAGTTGCGTCGCGATTTGGCTGGCATCCTGGAAAGGGAGCCAATAGTGGAAGAAGGCCGTTTCCGCTACGTAGTGCTGTTGGACGACTTCACAGCAAGCGGTCTTAGCTAGTTCCTGTCCGTAAACTCATAACGGATTGATTTGGTTGAACAAATTGGCGTTTCAGGTGGCATAAAACCGGCGTTTTCGATATCCTGTGTTTTCACGTTCCTAATAAAATCACTGGAAAACCA
>JAPOOH010000548.1 GCA_026713505.1 Chloroflexota bacterium
GTTCGACGGCGTCGCCCTCGCTCTTGGGACGCGCCGCAGCGACGCGAAGCAGGGACGGACCCCCTCATACCCCCACGACCGAACGCTTACGAACATATGCCACCTTTGAACGCGTGGGACGGCGGTGTCCGCGACCGGGAGCCGCACTTGGGGGAGCAACGAAAGAAACACATAGCGCCTTTGAACGGCTGCTCGGCCCTCCAGAATCGCTCCTCCGGCCACTTGGAGCCCGATTCGCAGTCTGTCCCTAGGGCGTACGTGCCCCCGGGGTGAGTTCACCTTTTTACATCCTGGCGGTTAGTCTGACTTTGCTATTGGTCATAAATCAGTAGGTCCTACTTCGGGATGCGCTGGCACCCCTCCCCCGTGGGCGGTATTGAACATGGGCATAGGCATTCAGAGCCAGGGGGCGTAGGCATGAACGCCGTGGGGCAATCGACAGAATCCCTTGAACGCGTTGGGTTGCGCCACTACAGTCCACCCATGGCTAAAGCAGAACAGCAGTCCCGCCTACAACGCAACGAGGAGAAATGGTCACCCCTCCTGATGGAGGCGGGATGGACCGCGATCCCGTCGATCATTCTGGAAAAACAGCACGCCCTTGGTCTTGACGCCATGGACGTGAACATTCTGCTGCATCTGGCGCGGCACTGGTGGTACCGAGACAATCCGCCTCACCCGTCCAAGGCCTCGATTGCGGAGTGTCTGCGCGTTGATCCCAGCACAGTGAGGCGACACATCGCCGGGATGGAGGCCGCCGGCTTCATCCGAAGAGAGGCCCGGTATAAGCCATCGGGCGGACAAGAAAACAACATGTACCACTTCGATGGACTGATCAAGGAGGCGACACCGCTCGCGGAAGAGGCTGTCCGAGAACGCAAACAACAGCAGCAGGAACGGGTTGCCCGCCGCCGCCGCAAGGGATCACGTTCCGTGGTCGACAATCGATCGGGAGCCAGGGGGAACCGAGAATGAACGTCTTTACCGGCCTCATTTCGGAGTTCGGGCTCCCGGTGATCGTCGGGGCCACTGTCCTTTACCTCGTGCTCCGAGGCGAGATTCAGTTTCGGTACCCGTACCGGCGTCGTGACTAACAGCGGCAGGGTAGGGCTTTCGGTCCGTCAGTGTTGATCTTGCCGAAGACTCTCTCGGCCCTCTTCTTATCGTCCCGGCTCGGGAGCACAGTCGGGCAGTGAGGGCCGCGCCATCATGAACGGAAACCACCGCTGCCCCGCCCTGGCGAGGCCGCCGAACGCCGGACCAGGAACATCGGTCTCTGCCGGCCGGAGAGTGACACGGGCGTCCACTCAATACCCCCATGACCGAACGGTTACGATCGCGAGAAAAGCGCACCGAGGCCAAGGGTAATCGGTGCAAGTGATAGAAGAAGTGATATCAAGATCGCCCGAAGAGTTACAACTTATTGATTTATCATGGGTTTATTTGGTTGCGCTAACGGACCGGAGGTCGGCGTTCCCGTACCGGGTGGGCCGTGAAGGAGGGTGGGGTTACGACCTCTCCGGCCCTCCAAAACGGGAGAAAAACCAAATGTCAGCGAACCGCTGGTTCGCTGCCCGCGTGTCGGCCGTCGCGGCGGGGAGTGGGGTGCGA
>JAPOOH010000172.1 GCA_026713505.1 Chloroflexota bacterium
AACTCCATTGACGGAGGCCAGGTGGTGCCCGCACTTGCATTCGGCATACCCGGCAGTTCTCACGGAGGCATCTTCCTGGCCTTTCTGCTGTTGCTCGGCTTCGTACCGGGGCCCAACATGCTGAACGAGAACCTGGACAAGACGATTCTCATCGGAGTTGGGCTGGTAGTGGCCAATGTCATCGGAACCGGAATCGCACTGTACTTCACTCCCCTGCTCGCGAAGATCGCCTATGTGCGTCCGGGCATACTCGTTCCGCTTGTCGTGGTCGTACTCACCCTGGCGGCATTCCAGGCGAACTTCTCGGTTGGAGACTTCGCGACGATCGGCGTATTCGCGGTCGTCGGGTCACTCATGAAGATCTTCGGGTGGCCTCGTCCCCCGGTGATCATCGCTCTGGTCCTGGGAGAGCAGATCAACAAATACCTGTGGCTCTCCGCACGGTCCTACGGACTGGAGATGTTTGCCCGGCCTCAGACCCTGGCCATCATGGTGCTGGCGATCGCTGCTCTGGTATTCACGCTCCGAATCCAGGCACGCGCCGCCCAGGCAGCAGCGAGGGTTCAGGCAGACGTGGGCGGTAGCCAGCCAACGGCTGCGGTTTCGGGATCGGAAAGCTGACGGAGAAGCGTGATGGCAGCAGAACAGCCAAGCATCGAAGAAGTCGCCAGCCTGGGGAAACGGAAGCGGGACCGCAGGCTCATGGTAGAGAGCTTGATCGTGCTCACGATGCTTGGGGGATTCATATTCATGCTCGTGGAGTCGGTGGACTGGCCTCTCGGCGCGGCCCTCTTCCCTCGCATCTCCGGGGCACTGGGTATCCCTGCTGTACTCGCCTATGCCGCGCAGCGCTTGTTCCAGGAACTGCGCCCGGGAGCGCAGAGCCAGGGACGTCTCCTGGACATCGGATGGGCAGAGTTTGGAGGGGAGAAGAAGGACACCAGAAGCAGGTCGATCACGTTCGTAGCAACTACTGGCGGACTGTGGATAGGGATATGGCTTGTCGGGTTCCACATAGCCGTACCGGTATACGTGATGTTCATGTTGACCGTGCATGGCAGAGTCCGGTGGTATTGGGCTGCGGCAGCTACAGCCGGTTTCTACGGCCTCATAATCGGCGTCTACGACGAACTCCTCCACACCTCGTGGAACGACCCTCTGGTTTTTGATCTGGTGAGAAGCTTGCGCCCGGATGTATAGAGCCTCCTGAGAGAAGGCAAACAAGAGAGGATTGCGATGAGAAGCAAACGAAGGCTGCAAGGTGCAAACGGGCGGTTCGTTGGAGTACTCAAGCTGATGGTTGTAGTTGTTCTGGGGTTGGCAATGCTGGCCGGATGCGGCTCCGATGATCCAGCTCCCACGCCGACCACCACAACTCCATCTGGATCTATGGCAGAGCCAACCCCAACAGCGGCGTCCACGACACCCTCGGAGTCGATGGCAGGGCCAACCCCGACAGCGGCGTCCACGACGCCCTCGGAATCGATGGCGGCCCCAACCCCTACTCCTGTGACCTCATCGGGAGGAGGAGCAGCTCCCACACCCACGGCGGCTCCTGCGGCAACCGACACCGATCTGTCCGGCGTCTGGGATGGAAAGACCATCAGCATCGCAGTCGGGTACTCACCAGGCGGCGGTGCCGATGCCCAGGCCAGGCTCCTCGCCATTCACCTGCCCAGGTTCCTGCCTGGCGACCCGCGTGTGATAGTCACCAACAAACCCGGCGGCGGCACTGCGCTCAATGCCAGGGACATGCTCCGGCGGCCTACCGATGGGACCTACATCGCCCAATTCGCCCAGGGGCTGATGGTTGCCGGCGCCATGGGACAGGCTGAGGACTGGTTTGTCTGGGATGCCTACACCTATCTGGGTATGGTGGACGGCGCTCAGGAAGAGAACCTCTCCCTGATGTGCGGCCGCACCGACAAGATGCAGAACCTCGACGACTTCCTCAATGGAGGGCCCTGGCGGTTGGGAGACATCTCTCCCGACACTACCGGTGGGAAACAATTGAAGTGGTTCGAACTCACGGACGTTCCCCTCGATATCTTCTTCGGATACGGTGGCTCAGCTGAGACCGCCGCGGCCTTCGACAGGGGTGAGATGGACGTGACCACGCGCTGCAACGCGACCTACGCGAAGCAGTACTCGGACTGGTTCACCCAGGAGTTGGCTATCCCCCTCTTCGGCTGGGGTAACTTCGACCCCGACATTCAGGTGCCGAACGATCAGCCTCTGGCCGACGGGATGCGCTCCGGGCGTTGGCCCTGGTTCGGCGATATGCACGAAACACTGTCCAACTACATCACTGAGCAACAGTTCGCGGCATTCGATGCGTTCACTGCCCTGGGAGGCACCCACGTTTGGGCCATCCCTCCGGACGTGCCCGAAGAGATCGCGTCGACGTTGCAGCGGGCCTTCCTCGAAACGGTAAATTCCCAGGGTTTCATAGACGACATGACGAGGCGAGAGCGCGTCGTGGCGCCCTTGAGTGGACTCGCCACCCAGGAACGCATCCAGACGCTGCAGGACCTGCCTCCGGACGCGAAAGCGATCCTGGAGCAGATGCTTTAGCGCCCGGTCCGCCGGGTGCCCCGGCAAACCCGCTCGTAATGGGCCCAGGCAAATGCCTGGGCCCATCTGCATCAACCAGGTGAGGACTCGCTTATTCTGCAGCCATCGCCATCGGGTATCCTGCGCGAGCGGCAGCCGTGACGCTGCAGACACTGCACCTTGGAGACACAGCGCCGATGGCCGAACTCAAACTGACGATGGCGATGACCCGATGGGACCGCGTCGAACCGCTCATCAGCGGGGAGGTGCGGGCCGAAGGCATCGACCTCGAGTATGTAGAGCTTCCGCTGCAGGAGATATGGCGCCGCCAACTCCAGGACAGCGAGTTCGACATCTCCGAAATGTCGATGTCGTTCACGCTTCAGGCTATCCCTTTGGGCTGGGATTACCGTGTGCTGCCTGTGTTCCACAACCGCACTTTCTCCTATGTGGGCACCCTGGTCCGCGTCGGTTCTGGCATCCGCCAGGGCCATCCCGAGGACATCAACGGCAAGCGCGTCGGTGTCGTCGACTACCAGATGACAGCTGCACTCTGGACCCGCGGGATCCTGCACCACGAGTTCGCCGTCGACCCCCGCAACGTAGAGTGGTTCCAGGGAAGACCGGACCCGGCTATCCCGGGACAGACCGAGCCATTCAGGCCTCCTGAAGGAATCGTCATGCGGCAGCCGCCCAATGACCTCGAGAGACTGATGGTGAGCGGAGAAATCGACGCGATGTATTCCGTCCATCCGCCTGTGGCGGGGCCCCTCTCCGACCGCTCGCGGTTCGTCCCGCTGTTTGAGGACGGGCAGGCGGAGGCTCAACGCTACTTCGCGAAGACCCGCATCTTCCCCGCGCATCACGCCACCATCGTGCGCAAGAGCGTGCTGGACGCACACCCATGGGTCGCGAGAAGCCTGCTGGACGCGTTCACCGAGGCGCAGCGCATCGTCATGGAGCGGACGCTGCAAGAACCACCATCCGCCCTCGTATTTGCCAGGGAAGCACTGCACCGGCAGCGTGAGGTCTTCGGGGAAGACCCCTATGCCTATGGCATGGAGGCGAATGCCGGGGCGATAGACCTCGTCCAGACCTTCGCCCTTGAACAGGGAATGACCCCGCGCAAGCAAGCGTTCGAGGAACTGTTCGCTCCTGGCATCCTGGACAACTAGGGATGGTCTGAATGGAACGACAGTGGCCGCATTGCCGCAGGTTTATGCCTACCCTATACTTGCCCTACTCTGGCCGATGAACAGGCTTCCGCCGAAGGCGCGTGCGGAGCATCGGAAGCTTAGCCACCCGAGGACGATCCAGCCGCTTGGAGCTTGAGCGCCACACGTCCTGCGACGAAGGGAGGTAGCCGTGTCCGAGCCGAAGATACGATTCCGATTCCGTGAGCCGACAGTAGATACCAACCTGCCGATCAGCAGCGGCGCGGTGAAGGTCGAAGGTTTCGAAGTCGAGGTGATGGACACGAACGAAGCCGGACGTTTTGCTGCTGACGCGCGCGACGAGGGCTTCGGCGCACTGGTCCAACGGAAGGTGCAGGGCGCGCCGGACGTGTGCATCCCCGCCTTTCCCAACCGGAAGTTCCGGCTGTCTTACATCTACGTCAATTCCGCGGCCGGCATCAACAAACCTAAGGACCTTGAAGGCAGGCGCGTCGGCATCCTGGGGTGGGGCAATACCGCCGGAGTCTGGGCCCGAGGAGCACTCCAGAATTACTACGGCGTGGACCTCACTCAGCTGCAGTGGTTCTCGGCACGCCCCGACGAAACTTCGACAGCGAAGGGAATCGTCATCGAGAAGCTGGATGGGGACCTCGACTCCATGCTGCTGGATGGCAGGCTTGACGCTGTTATCGACCCCAACGTGCCGGCTGCCATCACGCAGCGCGACCCGCGAGTACGTCGCCTGTTCCCCGACTACAAGACTGAGGAACAGAAGTACTACAAGGACACAGGCATCTTCCCCATCAGCCATGCCGTTACGCTGAGCCAGGAATTCGTCGACCAGCATCCTGAATCGCCGGTCGCCCTGCTCGAGGCCTTCCGCAAGGCCAGGGACCATGCCTTCTACAGCATCATGGGACCGGACCCTCAGTACCTCATCATCTCATGGGTAACCACGGCGGTGGAGGAGCAAAGGGCGTTGATGGGAGGGGATTACTGGCCGTACAACGTAGAGGACAACCGCCACTCGCTGGAGTCTTTGACGCTGTTCGCGTACCAGCAGGGCCTGACTCCTTACCAGGTCGACTACATGAGCTTCTTCTCGCCAGAGGCCGCAGCCCTGCCCGGCTACTAGAGCAATGAGGGGCCCGGTCCCGTCGGCACCAGGCCCCCTTGTCGTCCCTTGGACCTGCAGTGGCTACGGAGCCTCTTCATCCTTCATGAAGAATCCGAGCTTCTTCATCGCGGGCCAGTCGTCCACCGAGAAGAGGATAGTGTCGTCGCCGTGGGTGTTTTCGTGGTGATGCCAGGTCCACGGAGGTACCCCGAAGATGTCGCCCTCATGCCATTCGAGCTTCTCCCCGTCGATCACCGTGCAGCCCTCGCCTTCGAACACGTGGTAGTAGCTCGTGCTGTTATGACGGTGGCTGAGAGTCTTCGCTCCGCGTTCCAGTAGTTGGACCTGCCAGGCCATCGTGGGCAGGGTCGGGCCGTTGTCCACGGGACTGGAAAGCATGAGCAGGGTACCCTCGTATGGATCCGCAGGCCCCGCTTCGCGCATCGCTTCCAGCGCCGCTTCAGTGTCGCTCCACGGATAGTGCATGGGCGGCAGCGGGAAGGGGCGTTCCTCGGAGATCGGCCTGCTGTGGCTGTACAGGTAGCGGGAGTAGTTTGGCGGCCTGCTGATGTCTTCGTAGAGTTGACCGTCCGGAAGCTTTTCGTTGACGTTGACGTTCGGGTTATAGCCATTGTCGTAGCCGTCTATGAAGATGACCGGTTTGGTGCTCCCGTTGAAATGATCGTGGTAGGTCCACGGCGGGCTGATAACGACGTCCCCCCGGTTCATGGGGTACGCCTCGAATTCGCAGACGAAGAAGGCGCCCGGCGAAGCCTCGAGCACCAGGCGGGTCTCACTGCGCAGGTTCCTGTGCGCCTCGGTCCGTTCACCCGGCATGAGCACCTGTGCATTCATGTACACCGGGGCGCGGCGCGCCTCGACGCCGGTCACCGACCGCATCCCGGTCTGCCCGCCGGAGCCGATCTGGGTCATCTCGCCCGAACCCAGGAG
Organism: Chloroflexota bacterium; assembly: GCA_026713505.1. Lineage (GTDB taxonomy): Bacteria > Chloroflexota > Dehalococcoidia > Lucifugimonadales > Australimonadaceae > Bin16. The sequence continues at coordinate 5,797 of JAPOOH010000172.1, forward strand.
GGCGTTCCGGATACCCTCCCCGCGCCAGTGCGCAGCAGTCTTCCCCGTGCGCGGCGGCGCGACTTCGTCGCGTGCCCAGGAGCCGACCAGATGATGCTCAGCCAGGAACGCTGTCAGCTCTTCCATCGTGCGAACGCTCATGGTCATGGCGGCATCACTCCCTGGAATTCTCGTCCCGCCCCGATTCTACGTGCTAGGAGTCCAGGTGCCAGAATCTGACGGCATTGCCCGCGAGCATCGCATGCTTGTCGTCCTCTGGCACGGCATCGAACATGTCGTCGATGATCTGCCGGGAGTTTGGCCAATCCCCGGCAGCGTGGGGGAAGTCGGTAGAGAACATGATGTTCTCGGTGCCGATGGCATCGCGCACCTGGATGCCAAAGGGATCGTAGAGCGTTCCCCAGAGGGTGTGGTCCTTCATGTATTCGCTGGGCTTGCGCTCCAGGTCAGGCATGCCCCAGAAGTGACGCATCATCGGCTGGTAACGGCGGTAGTTGTCGTCCAGCATGAACAGGCAGAAGGGGAGCCAGCCCACCATGGTCTCCGCAAAGTAGACCTTGAGGTTGGGGAAACGGTCCCACACGCCGGCGTATGCCATCTGCATCACTGCCATGCCGTTGTGGCTTCCCCCTTGATTGGAGAACAGGAGGCTCAGCGCGTCGCCCTTGTGGTTCTGAGGCGAGTCGATGATGCGCGGGTAGTTGAAGACAGGGTCCGCCTTGCGAGAACCCAACGCCCCTCCACCAAACCCGCCGAGTCGCCCGCCGCCGTGGCACGAGATCCCGATCCCAAGGTCCAGCGACGCTGCCCAGAAATTGTCGTCCTCAAGTGTGGGGAATCCGCGTCCGCTGGGGAATGTGTTCAGTGTGATTCCCTTATAGCCCAGCTCGGCGCAATGCTCGAGCTCCCGTAGCGCATCCTCAAGACCGGTAACCGGGATGATCCCGTTCGCGATCAGCCGGTCCGGGGAAGCCGCCATGTATTCCTCGGCGAGGTACTCGTTGTATGCATGCACGAGGGCAAGATAGAGCTCATCATCCTTCGCGTTGCGGAACATGCCGTCCGCCCACGTGAACATGACCTCTGCGTCAACGCCGTCTCTATCCTGCTCTTCCAGGCGCAACTCAGGTGCGCCGTTGCCCACGGGGTCCGAAAACCTCGATATCTGGAATGGGATCTCCTCGAAAGGTACCCCAACGTTCCGAGTGAGACCGATGGAGTTCGGCGCGCTCCCGTCGCAGACCACGCCATCGGACCCGTCAGCCATTACCACTCGCCTGGGTGCCCGGTCGCGCCACTTCGCCGGGACCCGGTGAGTCCAGACTTCGGGGTTCAGGTCGAGGTGAGAGTCAGCTGAGATTACCCGGTATTCTCGTGCCATGGTTCGACTCCTCGCTACGATTTACCTCTGCCAAGGTTGCTTTTCTGAAGGGTTCTGGACGTAGGCCTAGATTATAGAGACATCGATTCGGCGTCAACGGAAGCCGGGGAAGACGCATCCCACTTGACGGGGCACTACCCCCATTGGTAGGTTGACCTTGCCGCGAGTTGCTCGAAGACACGGTCTGAGCATGCGTTGCCGGCCAGGGTTTCCGTAACTATGACCGTTGTCCTACTAGTTCTCAGCTTGTAGCGTCGCCCGGGATCGGGCGCAGAAGAAGCTGGGTGGTTGGTGTAGTCAGGGAATTGCAGCGGGAGGGACGTCGCCATGACATCACAGGCAGACCCGGCACGGAGCAACACCGCATTCGAAAACTGGGTGCTGAAGGAAGG
>JAPOOH010000173.1 GCA_026713505.1 Chloroflexota bacterium
CTCGTCGCCTTCCGCGACACCTCCGGCCGCGTGGGCCTGATGAGCGAGTGGTGCCCCCACCGCCTCACGTCCCTCTGGCTGGGCCGGAACGAGGAGAACGGCATCCGCTGCGTCTACCACGGCTGGAAGTTCGACGTGGACGGCGCCTGCGTTGACATGCCCAACGAGCCCGCCCAGTACGATTTCAGCCACAAGGTGCGCATCACCGCCTACCCCACCGCGGAGCTGGGCGGCATCATCTGGACGTACATGGGCCCGAAGGAGCAGACGCCTCCGGAGCCCTCGTTCGAGTTCACGCGTCAGCCGCAGACGCACCGGCACGCCTCCAAGGTCATAGAGGAATGCAACTGGCTGCAGGCGCTGGAGGGCGGCATAGACTCCGTTCACTCGTCCTTCCTCCACCGGAAGTTCGGCACCGGCGGCGCGGCAGGACTGGACGGCCTGCGCGCCAAGGCGACCGCCTCCAAGCTGGATGTCGAGCTCACGGACTACGGCTACCGGTACGGCTCGGTCCGCCCGCTGCCCGGCGAGGACGCGAATTACGTCCGCACGTACCACTACGTGATGCCCCACATCCAGATACGCGCTGCGCAGTTGAACAACGACGGCTCCTGGTTCAAGTTCAAGATCGCCGGACACCACTGGGTGCCCATGGACGACGAGACCACCATGGTCTGGAACTGGTTCTACACGCTGGACGAGCCGCTCACCCAGGCCGAGCGCGACGAGCGCGCCACAGGCAACGGCCCCGACGACGTCGACCAGACGACGTGGCGCAGCCACCGAAATCCGGCCAACGACTGGTTGATCGACCGGGAGCTGCAGCGCACCGATACGTTCACCGGCATCAAGGGCATCAATGCGCAGGACCGGGCGGTACAGGAGGCGATGAAGCGCATCGTCGACCGCAGCCAGGAGCACCTGGGCCAGACCGACCGCGCCGTCATCACCGCCCGCAAGATGCTGATGCAGGCGACCCGCACGGTCGAGGACGGTGGGACGCCCGTTGGCGCGAACGACTCCTACTATCACATCCGCGCGATCGAGGAAGTGCTGCCCGGCAGCGTCCGCTGGCAGGACGCCCTCATGCAGAAGATGTACGTGGGCGCAGCCTGAGCCTCAGGCCTGCGGGAATGCGCGGTATACGGATCGCGGAACGTTCCGCGTGCCGTAACAATCTCTTAACGTTCACGTAACCGGCCCGCAACACCCTCCCTGTAGTATGGGTGGTGACGCGAATACCGGCACGGACATGGGTGGCTCCGCCCTAGATACCCTGAAGGAGCGATGGACAACAGGTGTGCCGGGGACGCTGTCAGAGGAATGAAGGGCGGGGAGACCCGCCTTCTTCCTGTTAAACGGCCCTTGCATAGCGCCGTCGCGGCCAGCCTCGTCGTTCCTGCGGAGGCAGGAACCTCGTCCCCTGTTTGGTCCCTTCCCCCTTGATGGGGGAAGGCGGGGATGGGGGTGAGTGGCCCTCCGGGGTGGCGTGAGGGCCAAGCGCTCAGCCGCTCCCGTAGATAGCGGTATCCGGGTGGAACGAGAACCACCCGTGCCAGAACGACGTGATCGTCGGTATGCGCGCCAGCGTCTCCGCCCCATCCGACCGGGTCAGCGCGTTTTCGCCGACGCTCCACAGCGCGCCCCCTGCGTCCCGCAACCCATCCCCGTCCTCGGCGAACGTCCGCCCGCGCCGCTCGTAGACCCTCCCCGTGCCCCAGATGCTCGACCCCACGACCACGATCTCCCGTCCGCCCACCACGTCGTTGATGACGGGCTCCTCCTGGAACGCGGAGACCGGATACGCCTTGTAGTCTCCGCCGATGCCCACGCCGATGACGGTCTCCTTGGCGTGCAGCGTCGCGTCCCGGTTGAAGACCGGGAACATCGTCAGCGGCGACGCGAAGTAGTCGAAGTAGATCGCCTGGGGTTCCCACTCGTGCTCGTAGGTGGAGGGCGGGTAGACGCCGGTGTTGAGACTCAGGACGGTCGTGTCCGGATGCTCGGCGAGCCACTCCTCCCACGTCGTAAGCACGGACGGGAAGAAGTCGAGCTGTATCCCGCTGTCCGCCAGCAGGCCCACTACCGGTTCGCCGGTGAACTGGTTCCATATCGAGTTCGTCGTGCGGTCGTACATCAGCTTGTTGCTCTGGTAGAGCATGCCGGACGTGCCGAACGTGGTTGGCTCCCCGTTGAGCTTTGCGGAATACACGATTCCGCTGAAGCAGAGCGTTCAGTAAGCGAGCGCTATCGGCTCGCCTCCTAACACGTCGTTCGCCATCTCGTGCGGGTTCATGATGCGCAGCGGGTAGGCGCGGTGCTCGCCGTTGATGGAGACGCCGAAGACCCGGTCGCGCGGGTCCAGGTAGTCCGCCTCGTCCGGACTGAGCGTGGGAGCGGATTGGAGGTCGGGGATGCCGTCGGTGCGCACGCCTCCCCAGACGGCCTCCGTCAGGTCGATGCGCTCCGAGCCAGGCACGGAGGTGAAGAATGCGGCCATACGCGGGTCGATGATCCCGAGGATGTTCACCTTCCAGTCCAGGTAGCCGTCCGGCGGAGGGAACTCGTCCCTGCGGGGGCCGAGCCACTCCATCGCCGCGTTCCACGCAGGCGGGTTGAGCCAGAAGTCCTGGCCGGTGAGGCTCAACAGGGCCTGCCGGTATTCCTCGTTCAGGTCGAGCCCTCCGCCGTAGCGCATGATCTCCACGATGATGGGCACCTGGGAGACGTCATTCGCCGCGACGGCGCCGGCAAGGGCGAGCTGCGTGTCCTCGAACGTCTGGTCCAGGCCGCTGAAGATCCCCCACATCGTGTCGTTGGGGTCGTAGGAACCCTCCGGTGTGGACGCTGGCGTATCAGCGGAAGCCGGCGCCGGCGTTGTCCCCGGGGGCGGGGTCGGTATGCCCGTGGGGCCAGGGGTCGGCGTGAGGGCGGGAGACGGCATTGGCGTGGGTGTGGAAGTCGGCGTTGGAGGCTCGGGCGTGTAGGCCGTCGAGGTGCACCCCGCCATCAGGATGGCGGCGGCGAGGAGAGCCGGCAGAGATAGTCGTGGCATGACGTTCCAAGACCAGTATACGCCCGGTGACTGTGGGCATTCCCCTGTGTCTCTTACGGGCGGGGCATCCTCCGCGGCGCGCCGTTTTGCGATAATGCTCCCATGACCACGGTTGGCGAGTTGGGGGAAACGGCGCTCATCGAGCGCATCACCGAGCGGGTGCGACGCGTCGCTCCGCTGCAGGGCATGGGCGGACGCATCATCGCCGGCATCGGCGACGACGCCGCCGTCTGGCGCGTGGGCGGCGTCCAGGCCGCGACGACCGACACGATGGTCGAGGGCGTTCACTTCCGCTCGTCAACCATGTCGTGGTCGGACGTCGGCTGGAAGGCATGGGCCTCCAACGTTAGCGACATCGCCGCGATGGGGGGCGTGCCGGTGGCGGGCCTCGTCACGCTCGGTCTGCCCGCCGACCTCGACGTGAGCGGCGTCGACCACCTCTACGACGGCATGCTGGAAGCGTGCGCCGCCTACGGCACGGAGTTGCTGGGCGGCGACATCGTCGGCTCGCCGGTTGCGTTCGTCACCGTGGCGATGACGGGCGTATGCAGCGCCACGCCCCTCACGCGCTCGGCGGCCCGGCCCGGCGACGCGCTCGCGGTGACCGGCCCGCTTGGCGGATCGCGCGGCGGGCTGCTGCTGTTGGAGGAGAGTACGCCCCTGGACACACCTGGACGGCAGGCGCTGGCGCTGGCGCACCGCAGGCCCGCGGCGCGGACGGACGCCGCCGTTGCCCTC
>JAPOOH010000174.1 GCA_026713505.1 Chloroflexota bacterium
CGTGGCGAGCGCCGCGGCGGTCGCCAGTATCTTCGCAGCGTGCGCGGCGACCTCACGGCAGACCTGCCGGTAGATGGCCGTTTCCAACTCCTGCAGGCGGTCGCCCGCGCTGAGCACCTGGCTCTCGTGCTCCTTCAGCTCCTGTGTGTAGAAGCGCTCCGCGTTGACGAGCGTCTGGCGGCGGACGTAGTCGTCCGGCACGCTGGCACTGTGGGCGTTAGAGACCTCCAGGTAGTAGCCGAAGACCTTGTTGTAGCCGACCTTCAGGTTGGAGATGCCGGTGCGTTCGCGCTCCTTCCGCTCCAACCCGGCGATGTAGGAGCGGGCGTCCTGTGCCGCCAGGCGCACCTCGTCCATCTCCCTGGAGTAGCCCTCGCGGACGACCCTGCCCTGCCCCACGTCGCCCTGTGGATCGTCGGCTATGGCCGTCGCGATGCGCTCGACGGCGCCCACGCAGGGGTCCAACTCGGACGTGAGCCACGCGAGTCCGGCCTCCGCCTCCTGCACCAGGGCGCGCAGCGCGGGGACCCGTTCCAGCGAGCGGCGCAGCCCCGCCAGTTCGCGGGGAAAGGCGACCCCGGTGCCGATGCGCTGTATCGCGCGTTCGAGGTCCGACACCTCCGCCAACTCCGCGCGTATGCGCTGTCGGCGAACGTCCGAGGCGTGCAGCCACCCTACGGCGTCGAGGCGGCGCTCGAGCGCGGTGAGGTCGAGCAGCGGCTGGCCGAGCCAGCGGCGGAGCGTCCTCGCACCCATCGAGGTCTCGGTGCAGTCGAGGACGCTCAGGAGCGACTGGCCTTTCGCTCCCCAGCGTCCTCCCTCGAAGAGCTCCAGGTTACGGCGGGTCTGCGGGTCGAGCGCCATGAAGGCGTCGGTGGAATACGTCCGGAGGCCGGTCAATTGCGGCAGCGCGGCCATGTGGGTCTTGCCCACGTAGTCCAGCACGACGGCCGCCGCCGTGGTGGCAAACTCGAGTCCCTCGCAGCCGAAGGCGTCGAGTGAGCGCACCTCGAAGTGGTCGAGCACACGGCGCCGCGCGGCGTTGGGGACGAAGCTGGCCCCGTTCAGCCGGGTTACGTGGGAGTCGAGTGCGGCGGCAGGAAGGCTCGTGGAGTCGGAGTCGGCGAGAAGGACCTCAGAGGGAGCGAGGCGCGCGAGCTCCTGCGGCACCGAGCCCGTTGGCAACTCGGTGACAGCGAACTCGCCAGTGGTGATGTCCACGAACGCGATGCCGGACTGCGCGCCCCCCTGCGCCACCGCGGCGAGGTAGTTGTTCGCGCCGGAGTCGAGCATGCCCGGTTCGATGACGGTGCCGGGGGTCACGACACGGACGACATCCCTGCTCACGAGCGTCCTGCCGTCCGGCTCGCTCGTCTGCTCCGCGATGGCGACACGGTGGCCCTTGCGCACGAGCTTGGCGAGGTAGCTGTCCAGCGCGTGGTAGGGGATGCCGGCAAGCGGGACGACCTCCCCCTGCCCCATGTCCCGCTGCGTAAGGACTATCTCCAGATCGCGGGCGGCGAGCCGGGCGTCCTCGTCAAACGTCTCGTAGAAGTCGCCCATGCGGTACAGGAGCAGCGCATCCGGGTAGCGCGACTTGATCTCCAGGTACTGCTTGCGGACGGGGCTGGCCACGGAACGATTCTAGTCAGCCAGCCGGACAAACGGAATGTGGGGCTGGCATTCGAATATCGATGGACAGGGCGGGGATTGCCTTGTCATGCTGAGGGGAGCGCAGCCGCGTGTGGGTAGCGTTGTGATGTTGAGCGTAGCCGAAACATCTCTCGGGAGAACGTTGGCGCACTTGCGTGGCCTCTCCCCGAGAGGATTCTGAGCGCTGAAGCGCGGGCTCCGCTCGGAATGACAAGCCCCCTACCGCAGTGCGGGGCGGAGCGGGGTCTCCCTCGCGAACTCTTCGCGCCAGGTCTCGGGCTGCACGTCGATGTACAGCTCGATCTCGTTGCCGTCCGGGTCGAGGATGTAGAGGCTGTGCGTGTGGCCGTGGTCGTTGGAGCCGACGACGCGCACACCGGCCTCGTGCAACTCGTCGAGCGCGTCCCGCAGCTCCTCGTCCGTCGTGCCGATCTTGATGCCGATGTGGTAGAGGCCCAGCCGCTTCCCCTGCGGGATGGGCTGCGCGTCCTCGCCCACCTGCATCAGATAGAGCTCGTGGTGGGTGCGTCCCGTCGAGTACACGGCCGTGTTCGGGCGCTGGCCCTCGCGCCGGATCTCGCTGAAGCCGAGGACGTCTGTATAGAAGTGGCGTGAGCGTTCGACGTCCGCGACGAACAGCACGACGTGGCCGAGTTCCTTGACTTCCATGAGAGGCTCCTTTCCCTTCGTTGCCTTCCGGTCTGGCGCGGTGGGGGAGGTATTCGCCGTTCACTCCTGACGACCGGCTCATTTACCCCTGGCCGCTGCCTGCGTGTGAGCCGGGCAACCGGTTCATTCCGGCTCATCCGCGGCTCATTCGGGCTCATTTCCGTGCACTTCCACGCGCTCGGACGCCGATGTCCGCTGGCGGGGCGGCACCTTGCAGGACAGGGTAGTTGAACCGGGGGCGACTGCGAAAGGGGCCGGTGTCACATGGTGGGGGCGTGCCCCTCACCCGACGCGCAAGCGCGTCTACCTCTCCCAGAGGGAGAGGTGGGGGTGTCATTCCGAGCGGAGCCGAGGAACCTCTCAGGA
>JAPOOH010000490.1 GCA_026713505.1 Chloroflexota bacterium
AGCATCGGGTGGTCGGTCAGCAGATCGAGGACGCGCTTCTCCGACGGGCTGAGACCGAACGCAGGCGCCTCGCGCGCCATCCGCTCAGGATGGGGCGGCGAGGCGCGTCTCCGGCACGCTGTTGCGGCCACGGCTCCCTGTCGGTGCGGCACCGCGAGCGCACGTCGTGGAGCGCGCGGCACCTGTCGTAGCCTCCCACTATCCGCTCCATCCAGAGGCGGTCGGTCTCGTTCTCCAGCGCGTCCCGCGACTCCACCCCGACGAAGCAGTCGTCGAGGTGGATGCGCTCGCACAGCCGCGCTGGGCGTCGTCGCCTTCCTCTCCGCCGTCATCGGCGGGATGGCAGGCCTCGGCTCCGCCATCATCATGATCTCGGAGCTCATGTTCGCCGTCGGCATCCGCGAGGCCGTCCCCATCGCCACCGTCGCCGTGATGATGCAGACCTGGTCGCGCATCTGGGTGAACCGTCACCTCATCGACCGCAGCGTGGTCAAGTGGTTCTTCATCGGTGCGCTTCCGATGTCCATCGTCGGCGCGACGGCATTCGCCAACCTCCCGGCTGCCCTGCTGCAGAAGGGCTTCGCCGTATTCCTGCTGCTCATCGTCGCATACCGGCACACACCCATCGCAGGGCGGGGGATGCCGATGGACCCGCGGGCGTTCGCGGGCGTCGGGGCGGGGCAGGGTTTCCTCTCCGCGCTGTTCGGCGGCGCGGGGCCGTTCGGCGCGTCGTTCTTCCTCGCCTACGGACTACGGCGCGGCGCGTTCGTCGGCACGATGGCCTCCGGCATGACCATCATCAACGTCGTCAAGATCGGCATCTACGGGACCTTCGACCTGCTCGACTCGCAGGCCCTCATCCTCGCTCTGTCGCTCGGCCTCGTCATGGTCGCGGGCGCCTACGTGGGCGGCATGATCACCAACCGCATCTCGGACAAGGCATTCGTCTACATCGTCGAGATCGTCATCGTCGCAGCGGCAATCACGTTGCTGGTTAGGTAAGCCTGTTGTTCCTGCGCCTATTCGTCATTCCCGCGAAGGCGGGAATCCAGCTTGCCCGGCAGGGCACAAAGGGGACTGGGCTGGCAGAGCAGGCTACTTCTGTTTCAAGCCGCCGCCCTGAGGCAGACTGGGAGCACCCAGAACACCCATGTACACCTGCCGCACGTTCTCGAACCAGTCGGAAATCTGTTGCCGGTTCTGCGGGTCGTCTATGTCAATCTCGTGGAAGACCGAGTAGTCGCCGTACATGTCCCCTTGCTGACGCGCAACGTCATTGTTCAATGCGGCAGCCTGTGCCAACGCGCTCATCAGTTGGTGCTGGTGCTGCGCGAGACGCGGCTGCACAACACTCTTGGATTCACCCCTGTACCCCGTCAGGTAAGTCCCTATTCCGCCAAGGTCTCGGTTCAGGAAGAGACACAGCGCCACGTTCGGAGCGCGGAAGTGATAGTACAGGTTGGTGTCCTTATGACCAGGCTTGACGTTGGCCGCCGGGCGCTGCTGCGCGTTGTGATGCGCCCAAAAAGTCTGCTGAGTGCTGTGTCCTGCCATTCGAGCCTCCTCTCTCTGTTGCTCAAGCTATCACCGCAGGTTCGCGTAGGACTCATGTGCAGGCCAAACTGCCCAGAATCTGAGATTTATTGCGTCGGTTCCAGTACGAATCTGACGTGACCAGTTGGCTCGCGCCGCGAGGCTTCCTCCATCAAGTGCTGAGAAGCTTCTCTAATGTCCACCCACACGCCCTGCGAAAACTCAGGAGGGTCCAGGTCGTTCGGGAATATCCACTCTCCCTGGTCTGCAAGCGGATAGCAAGTCCAAGGGTCATAGTGGGCGTTGCTCTGTATCTCCCAGATGGCAGTTGAGTCGTCAGCACGAGCGCCCTTCCACCACACGACGGCTGCCATCCCATACCAATGCGGCGCAGCGATGTCCCATCCATGTCTGGCTGGCTTGTATACCCCACGCGGGAAATCACGGAACGTAGCCCAATACAGAAACTCGTCCCCCACAAACAGAGGCACAAATTCGTCAGACGTATAGTAGCTACGGCCATCCCCGGGTGGAGTGGGCGGATAGTACAGCCCATACGGGTTGTCACCGCTGAGAATCCTATGAGCTGCCTCGCGAACGATGCCTGGGAGCACACTATCCCAATGGTCCTGAATGGCGTCCTTGCACTCATGCTCAGAGAGGATTGGGGTGTCTGGCAAAGGGGTAGGGGTGGGCGTTGGTGTAGGCGTAGAGGTTGGCGTGCTGGTGGGACGCGGGGCGGGTGTCGCGATGGGAGTCGGCGTGACTGTGGGAATCGGGGTAGGCGTAACCGTGGGCTTTGCGGTAGGGAGTGGCGTTGCCGTTGGGCGCGGCATCCGACGGAGTGCATCTTCTAGGGTACGCAAGCGCTGCTTGGCATCGTCACACCGCTGCTCTGCAGTGGAGGTTGTCTCAAGTTGGCGGTCGAGGCGTGCTGAGCGCTCTCGCAACTGTTCTCCCTCTGTCACTGTAATCACGTTGTCTTGCATGATCCTGTCGCCGTATGCCAACGCTTCATCCGCCATGGAACGGTGGCGTTCCCTTTCTTTATCTGCCGTGCTGCATAGTTGCGATGTTCTTTGACGCGATTCTCGCACCTGCTCCGCCATCTGCTCTGCATTTGGCGTGGGCGTGGGTGTCCGAGGCGTTGGGGTCAGCCAAGTGCACCCACCGAAATGCTCGCAGGTAGGCCCGCGCTGAGGCGTGGGCGTAGGGGTAGGCTCGCTACCGCATGCGGCCACCACCAAGACCAGTACCAACGGAATCAAGATTCGCACGAGTCTCATTCTCCAGAGGCAGATCCGGTTTCGGTTACTATCCCGGTATGGTGATACCTAGGCGTAGTTCCCAGGGACATTGTCTACAGCCGCGATGCGGGAATGGCCACGCCGATGCCGCCGTGTGGACGCCGGTGATTGTAGTACGCAAGGAATCGAGGCAGCGCATCGAGCCGCTCGTGGTTGGAGACGCGGACAAGAGTGCCACTTCGGCCTGAGGCCAGCCGTTCATCACCTGTTTGACCAGATCAGCGCGAGTCACCGGGGTCAAGCGTGCGTTACGATGAGTCATGAGGGGCCTCCTGTTACTGCTGGGTTGCGTTACACAACAGCAACAGCGAGGCCCCTCACCTGTTAACAACCTCTATGGGAAATACACCTAGACGCTGGAGGACTTCGTGCGCCGCTCCAGGGTTACTGGCATTCCGCCCTTGGGCGTAAGCGAGATGTGAGGCTGCATCACCACGCTGTGACGGGGGTCGTGGTGTGCTCTCCAATGCTGCCCCATAGTGGCAAGAGCGATCTTGGCCTCCATCCACGCGAACCCTTCGCCGATGCACTTGTGCGGCCCGCCGCCGAAGGGCATATATGCGTACTGGGGCAACGCCCCTCGAAACTCGTCGGTCCAGCGTTCGGGGCGGAACTCCGCTGGGGCATCGAACCACCGGGCGTCGCGCTGCGTGATCAATGGGGAGACGATGAGGTTGACGCCGGGTGGTATCTCATGACCCCCCAGTTCGAATGGCTCATATACCATCCGGCCCAATGACCAGAAGGGAGGATAGAGGCGCAATACCTCGGTGATTATCTGCTCTGTGTAGGCGAGGTTGGGCAGGTCGTCCAGCGTGGCAGGGCGACCACCCAGCACGTCGTCCACTTCGGCGTGGAAGCGGGCCTCTATCTCAGGATGCTTGCTCAGCAGGTAGAAACTCCACGTAAGCGTCGTAGCGGTGGTGTCGTGACCGGCGATGTATAAGGAGATGACTTCGTCGCGCACCTGCTCGTCGCTCATCCTGTCATTTTCCTCGCCGGTCGCGTCCTCATACCTGGCTTCCAGCAGCAGAGACAGGAGGTCATCCCCACCACCTTCCGATTGGCGGCGTTCCTTGATCATGCCGAAGACCGTTTCGTCCAGATAGGCGCGGGCCCGCTTGAACCGGCGCGATGAAGGCAGTGGCACGCTATGGAGGAATCCCCGCAGGAATGGCGGCTGGGTCAGGCGAAGGTACATGTAATCGTTGGTCTGCTCGAAAGCTTCCCCTATGCGCCGTACAGCATCGGGTAGTTCGACGCCGAACAGGGCCTTGACGATGATGCGGAGAGTCAACTCCCGCATCTCCTCTTCGATATCCAACGTGACGCCATCGCTCCAGTTGTCGCTCCTGTGCGCGGCGAAGTCGGTCATGATTTCCGCGTAGTTCTCTATACGTCGCCGGTGGAACTGCGGCTGGATCAGGCGGCGCTGTTTCAAGTGGTAGGCCCCGTTGGCAGTTGTCACACTGTTTCCCATCAGCCAGCAGAGGACTTCGAACGCGGTCCGTCCCCGGATCGTCTTTTGGTGGTTCGTGACCAGAACTTCCCGGTTAAGTTCAGGGTGATTCACGAGGCAGATCAAGAGTGGGTTGACCGAGACAGTGCTCACGTCGCCGTAGGTGGCACACTCCTGCAAGAGGCCGATCAGATCACCCCGGAGACGGCGCGCCTGGCCTATAAGGGGCAACTCAGAGGGGCCGGGTGGAAGTGCGGCGCGGTCCACCGAAGGCTTTGGGGGGTCA
>JAPOOH010000175.1 GCA_026713505.1 Chloroflexota bacterium
ATTCAGGTCGCTCCGCGCCGGCTTCAGCGCGATACGGGGGGCGGGCTCCATCGTCTCTCCCGAGGTGGGCGGGCTGGCGCGACCCTCGTCGCAGGTAGGAGGAACGTCAACCTTTGGAGATGGCCTTGAGCAGGGATCAGCGTTCACGGCCGAGAGGGTTGCTCCCGCCACGAGTGCAGGCGGCCCTGTTTCCGGGAGGGCTGTGGGACCTGGGAGGATCGGAGGGGATTCCGGTGCAGGTGATCAGCCAGCATACCGCGCTCTGAGTCCGCGTGAGCAGCACCAGGCGAGTGTCAGGCAGATCGTTGGCGGCCTTGGGGGTAGGGCGTACCTGCGCGGGCGCAGGGGCGGGCTTCAGGCGATGAGCCGTTGGTATGTACGAGACAACGGCACGGTAAGGACCTCGACGCCGCAGGAGAGAGCGCTCATCGACAACCTGAGCGTGGATCGCTTCAACAGGGCGTTCGAGGCGCGACCCGCGGCTCAGTCTCAGGCCGCCGCGCCGGCTGCTCCGCGCGGAATCGACGACGATACGAGGGCTAGAACGCTGATGGGCAACGCCGATTTCGACAAGACAAGCGGAAGCGGCGTTGTTGCGGTCAATGATAGGTATGTCGCGGAAGGGTGGACGGTGCGGCCCACGACGGCCGCCGAGCGGCGCGTCATCGGAGACATGGGACCGGATCGCTTCAACCGGGTGTTCAACGCTCGGCGCGCCGATGCTGAGGCGACTTCAATACCACAACGGCAGAGCTACTTCGACGCGATGAAGGCTCGCTCCGAGATGGGAGAGGGCGCTTTCACCCAGGCTCGTCAGGAAGGATTGAGCGCGCTTGGCGGTCCTTATGTCCTGGCGGGTGGACAGACAAGGCTTGCTACGGCGGCTGAGCGTCAGCTGGTTTCGGCCCTGGGACGTCAGCGTTTCAACAGGATATTCAGTTCGCAGCCTGCCTCGACCGCTGTGGGAACGACCGATGTCGGCGACTCTCCTACAGGGCAAGTGACCGGAGGACAGGGAGACGCAGAGGGCGGTCGACCGTCGATCGCGGGCCAGATGGGACAGGCATTCCGTTCGGGTTACTCCGGATACATGGAACAGGCGCGCGTGCCTCTGGTGAAAGACCTGGACTCTGACCGTCTGATGGCGGAGACGGCCGAAGGAAAGGTGGCTCGACAGACGCTAGGGGATGAGTTCGGCGAGACGGCCGGCAGACGAATTCGCTACGTGGGGAGCGGCGCATGGCAGAACACGGGTGGAGCTGTACGCCCTCTGGCCGGAGAGCAGATGCATGCGCGGGCGGTGATGGGAAACGAGGAGTTCACGCGGGCCATGGACAGCAGCATCAGGACGCAGGGGGAGCAGAACAGCCAGGGTGAGTACCTCGTGACGGAGAACGGTCAGCAGCGCGTTGCGACGCCGGCGGAAGCAAGGCTCATTGCCCCCGACCAACTGGGCGTGCAGGGATTCAATAGGGCAATGGGTTCGCGCAGCCAGTTCATGGGCGAGGGAAACTTCGTGCGCGACGAGGGAACGACCAGGATGGCCACGGCGAACGAGTCTCGACTGCTCGACCAGGTGGGAGAACGTCGTTTCAATCAGGTGATGGGACGGCGCGTAGAGGACGCAGGCGAAGGGTATCGGACGGACACGATGCCCGCGGGCTCGGAGGTGCTCGATCAGGTAGGAAGCGATAGCGCGCGCCTTGCGAGGCAGGCCCGCGAAGGTGGCGAGCGCCTCGCCGACCGTGGTCGGGAACTAGCTGAGGAGGCTGGGCGTGCGAGGTTCTCGCAGGGACTGGGAGACTGGGGGCGCTCTGCGGGTCAGGAGCTGAGCGGTCGCGAGGAGCGACCGCCCTACGACGCTCAGCGCGTCGAGAACGAGGAACAGCGGCGGCGCTATTACGGAATGCGGAGCCCGGACGAGTAGAAGCGGTCGCTAGGAGGTGATTCTGTCGAGCGAGGCGAAAATTGAGAACACGGGTGGTGCAGGCATCAGGTTAACGGAGGTGTAGGGAAATGATCGAATTCGGAGCGGAACTTGCGACGCAGGCACAGGAAGCTACGCCCGCGCTCGTGCCGGTCGGCGAGCAGGTCTATCGGGAGCTGAACCAGTCGGCTATCCAGACCTTCTTCAACGGCGCGGAGCAGATAATTCGGTGGCTGATGGGTATCGGGGTGCTGGCTTCGGTTGGCTTTTGCATCTGGGGGTTCATACAGCTCAATC
>JAPOOH010000176.1 GCA_026713505.1 Chloroflexota bacterium
ACTCCTTACGCATCGAGCGCGATCTTCCTGGAGCCCGGCGAGTCCGGGGTCGTGTCCCCCAGTGGATTCGAGCTGCGCTCCCTGAACGGCCGGGCCTCCACGCGCACACTAAGCCCGGTTGGCGTGAACGGTGGCGTGGCCGCGAAGGGCGGCTACAAGCACTTCACGCTGAAGGAGATACACGAGCAGCCGGAGTCCGCGATGAGCGCGCTGCACGGACGCATCTCTTTCTCGCAGGGCGAGGCGCAGCTGGACGAGACGCTGCTGCCCTTCACCGGCGCGGAGGCGGCGGCGCTGACGCGCGTTATATTCCTGGGCATGGGCACGAGCGTCCACGCGGGGCTGGTCGGCGCCCGCTACGTGGAAGCGCTTGCCCGCATCCCGGCGTCGGCCGAGAACGCCGCTGAGTTCCTCCACCGCGACCCGGTGCTGGACAGACACACGCTGGTCGTGGGCGTCACGCAGTCCGGTGAGACGGCGGATACCCTGCAGGCGCTGCATGAGGCGCGGATACGCGGCGCGCGTACCGCCGCCATCACCAACGTGCCGGAGAGCGAGGCAACGCGCGCCGTGGAGCACTCGCTCCTCATGCACGCGGGCCACGAGGTCGGCGTCGCCTCGACGAAGACGATGGTTAACTCGATGGTGGTGATGTACCTCGCCGCCTGCGCCCTGGGACAGCAACGCGACACGCTGAGCGTGGAGAGCGCCGCGCGCTGCGTCGACGAGATCACGCGCCTGCCGGGCCTGCTCGGCGCCGCCATCGAGATGACGGAGCACGACGCCGAAGGGATAGCGCGGCGTTACCTGGACGCGCGGCGCTTCCTCTTCCTCGGGCGCGGCCTGATGGAGCCGGTGGCGCGCGAGGGCGCGTACAAGATGAAGGAGACCAGCTACATCCACGCGGAGGGCATGCCCGCCGCCGAGATAAAGCACGGCCCCCTCGCCCTCATCGACCACGAGACGCCGGTCGTCGCGGTCGCGCCGCGCAACACGCTGTACGAGAAGATGCTCATCAGTATGTCGCAGGTGGGCGCCCGCGGAGGGAAGGTCATAGCCGTGGCAACGACCGGCAGCGCCGAGACGACTGCCTACGCCGACGACGTGCTCTGGGTCCCGGAATGCCCGCCCTTGCTGCAGCCGATGGTGGCGGTCGTGCCTCTGCAACTCTTCGCCTACCGGATGGCCGACCTGCTCTGCAACGACGTCGACCAGCCTCGTAACCTCGCCAAGAGCGTCACCGTCGAGTAGCGCGAGGCTCGGAAGGCGGCGCGCGCATGAAACTGGGTGTCACGTACCTCGGCAACCGGTTCGTCCGGCACTACGCGGAGAGGGACCTTCCCGAGATCGTCGAGGCCGGGTGTGATTACGTGGTCCACACGTTCAGCGAGTACGACCTGGCCTTCCATTCCGGCGAGATCGGCGCTCTCGTTGACGCAACGCACCAGGCGGGACTCGAGGCGTGGCTGGACTGCTGGGGGCTGGGCGCTCTCTTCGCAGGCGAAGCGTTCAGCGACTTCCTGCTCCGCCACCCGGAATCCCGGCAGGTCAGACCCGGCGGGGAGCGCGTCCCCGTGGCCTGCCCCAACGCGCCCGCGTTCCGCGAGCTGCTCCGGGCATGGGTCGACGCGGCAGCCTCAGCGCGCGCCGACGCCGTCTTCTTCGACGACCCCCTGGCCCCCACGGAGGAGGCGTGCGCCTGCGACAGCTGCGGGGAAGCGCAACCTGGCTTCCTCGAAACGCGGGACGAACGGACGCTGCAGCAGTGGAGCCTCGCCCGCCTGATGGAGGACGTCTGCGACGGCGCCCGGAGGCTCGGGCTGCGTACAGCGGTCGGCGTGCTCCCGGGGCCAAGCCTCCCCGACCAATTGGCGGCTGCCCGGTCGGCAGACGTGGTCGCCGTATCGCCGCTGTGGCGGGCGCACGGCCAGCCCGTCTCGCCATACGTAGCCGACGCCTGTGCGGCGACCGTTGCCGCATGCCGCGATTCGGGACAGGAGCCGATGGCGTGGCTGCAGGCGTTCTCGATCCCGGCGGGGCGCGAGGACGAGATAGCACAGGCCACGCAGGCGATGGCCGCAGCCGGTATAGAGAACGTCTCGACGTGGTGCTACCGCGCGGGCGAGCAGATGACTGCCATACGCTCGGAGCAGCCGCAGGCGGCGTGGGAGACGGTGGTCGCGGCGTACCGCCGCCTCAGGGCGGCATCCGGCAACGGATGACAGCGGCTCACGCGCGGGCCGGAAGCTGCTGTTCGAGCGTTTCGCGCCCACGGGGAAGGCGGGCCAGCACCCAGTCCCCGAAGGCCCGCGCGGCGGATGAGTCGAGTGTACCCCGCCTGACCATGAACAGGCTGCGCGCCGTGTCGAGTCCGGTGAGCCGCGCCGGGTAGACCTGGTCGAACTCGTGCTCGTGCACCGCGAGCGACGAAACGATGCTGAACCCGAACCCGTTGTTGACCGCTGCCAGCGTCGCGTGGGTCGTGTTGACGACCATAACCGGCGTGTAGCCGGGCTCCTTGATCCCCGCCCTGTTCAGCGCGCGCCGCAGGCCGGTCCATGTGCCGGAACCGGGTTCCCGCTCGATGAACGGCAGCCCCTTCAGTTCGCTCACATCGACCGACGCCCTGCCCGCGAACGGATGCCTGCCGGGAACCGCGAGCACCAGCTCATCCTCGGCGACGACCGTCCATACGAGGGACGGGTGCGTCTCCTTCATCCCGGTGAAGCCCAGGTCCGCGTGACCTTCCGCGACCTGCGCGATCGCCGATGCCGAGTCGGTAACGGCAACGCGCGGCCGCACCCGTGGATAGATCTCGGTGAACTGCGACAGCAGGCCCGGCAGCAGGTACTCGCCCGGCGCCGTGCTCGCCGCGATGCGGAGCTCGCCCTCCACCGCCGCGTCGTCGCGTGCGAGCGACTCGATGATCCGGTCGTGAGCGGCGATCGCGTCTACTGCGTAGGCGAAGAGCCTGCTCCCCGCGGCTGTCGGTGCAGCGCGCTTCCGTTGCCGGACAAGCAGGGCCACGCCAAGCTCCGCTTCAAGCCGCTGCACATGCCTGCTCACACCGGGTTGGCTGACGTGCCGCTCGCGTGCCGCCTCCCGGAAACTGCCGGTCTGGCAAACGGCAACGAAGCTTCTCAGCGCGCTCACGTCCATCTTTCGATGATAGTTTGTAATCGATGCGGCTGCCAGCCATCACGAGACGGTATCATTGCCGCATCCCACCATACGAGGCCAACGGAGAGTCATGCGAAAGGTCGTGTTCCTTCTAACCGCTGTCATGCTGGCGGCGCTGGTTGCATGCTCGAGTGAAGAAGAGCAGGAGCTGCTTATCGCCGGCATCCCCGATCAGGATGTGAGCTTGCTGGAAGCACGTTTCAACAACCTGGCCGAGTACCTCGCCGAGGAAACGGGCATGAAAGTGCGCTACGTGCCGCAGGCGGACTACGCCGCCGTCGTCACCTCCTTCAAGCAGGGCGACATCCATCTCGTGTGGTACGGCGCACTCACCGGCGTGCAGGCGAGAATCAATGTCCCCGAGGCCGACGCGATCGCGCACCGCCCGCGCGACGGCGAGTTCCATTCCGTCTTCGTCGCGGCGCCCGGGTCGGGCATCACCGGCCTCGATGACCTGCGCGGCAAGACGGTGACGTTCGGCTCCGAGAGCTCCACCTC
>JAPOOH010000177.1 GCA_026713505.1 Chloroflexota bacterium
GCGGTCACATTATCTACTCCATTCATATCTAATGCAACCTCATTTCTCTTGCGTGTGGACTTTCGTTGTGGTCACATAATAGCCTGAGCACCCGCAGCGGCGCCCGCCCCGCCGCGTCCCTCCTGCGCGCTATACTTTCCGCCATGCAGCGCCCACCGCGATTCGTCATCGCTACGCCCATCTGCGACGGTCATGACGTCGCAGCCGCGGCCATCACCCGCATCCTGCGTGCGCAGGGCGCCGAGGCCGTCTATGTCGGCTTCAACAAGAGCGCCTACCAGATCGCCAAGGCAGCGTCCGAGGAAGACGCCACGGGCATCGCCGTCAGCACCTACAACGGGGGGCACATGTCCTTCCTTCGCGAGGTGCTTGCCGAGCAGGCGCGGCAGGGCATACCCCACGTTCCGCTGTTCGCGGGGGGCGGCGGCACCATCCTCGAACGCGAGGTCGCCCCGCTCCTTCGTATGGGCGTGACAAAGGTCTACCGCCCCCCGCTGGACCTCGCCGAGGCCGTGCGCGACATGACCACGCTCGCGAACAACGCGGCGAAGCAATCCGCCTCTTCCGCAATCGACGCCGTGCCGTTCCGTGCTCTTGCGCAGCGGCTGACCGCCATCGAGTGGGAAGGCGCACAGCCCGCCAAGGCGCATGCCGGCGGCCGGCCAGTCGTATGGGGCATCGGCGGACGCGGCGGGGCAGGGAAGAGCACGCTCATCGACGAGCTGCTACTGCGCTTCCTTCGCTCCACCGAGGGACGCGTCGCCGTGCTCACCGCGGACCCCACGCTCGGCGACCGCCTTCGCATGGTGCACTGCTACTCGCCGCGCGTCTTCGTCCGCTCCGTCCGCGTCGGCCCCGGCGATTCGACCGAAGCCAGTACCGCACCCCTCGTCGACGAGATGCGCGCGCACGGCTTCGACCTCATCCTCGTCGAGTCCGTCGGCCTCGGCCAGAACGAGCTCGGCGTCGCGCCGGTCGCAGACGCCTCCGTCTTCTGCATGACGCCGGAGTACGGGAGCGACGTGCAGTTGGAGAAGGAGGCCCTGCTGAGGCGCGCCGACCTCGTCGTGATGAACAAGCGCGACTTCCCCCAGGCCGAGGCGCGCTACGCCCGTGTTCGCCGCTTCGTCGGCGACAACAAGCGCGTCTTCCTCACCGAGGCGAAGCGCTTCGGCGACCCCGGCGTCACCGCGCTGTTCGCTGAGATCGC
This sequence comes from Chloroflexota bacterium, assembly GCA_026713505.1. Taxonomy (GTDB): domain Bacteria; phylum Chloroflexota; class Dehalococcoidia; order Lucifugimonadales; family Australimonadaceae; genus Bin16. Next base: position 1,211 of record JAPOOH010000177.1, read on the forward strand.
TCGCCGCTCCGGTCTGCCATCCCCCTCTCCCTCGAGGGGAGAGGGAGCGCGCGCCAGTACGCGCGGGGGTGAGGGTGAATCATTCCACGGGAAACCAGGCACTGGCGAAGGTACCCGAATCGTTGGCTGGGGCGAGAGCCCGCCGCCGGTGCCATTCAGCCGGCGCGGTTACCTCGGCACGGTCGTCGATGCCCACGAGGGGTACTACGCAGAGGTGGAGGATGAGGCCGCGCTCGCCTCGAACGGCGGCGCGTCGCGCGACTACCAGGCCGAGTACGACCGCATCTGGCAGACGTACGGCTTCGACGGCGACCTCTCCGGCGCAGTCGTCGAGGATGGCGTCGCGTACCGCGAGACGCCCAACGGACGCGTTCCCGTGGCACGGGAAACGACGACCGGCATCTGGATTCCCGTGCTGGGGCTGCCGGACCACGACGCGCGCCCCCGCCCGAC
>JAPOOH010000178.1 GCA_026713505.1 Chloroflexota bacterium
GAGGTGAGGCCGAGCCACCCGGCGGTGAGGAGCACCTCCCAGACGCGGCGCATCCTGAGACCCTACATTGTCTCGGGCGCGTTCATGCCCATCAGCTCGAGCGTACGGGCCAGGGCTACACGCGCGGCGTCCGTCAGCTTGAGGCGCGCCGCCATCAGCGGAGCGTCCGCAGGATCGGACGAGAGCACGCGGCAGTGGTCGTAGAACCAGTGGAACGCGGTAGCGAGGTCGACGGCATAGTGCGGGAGCGAGTGCGGCGCAAGCGTGACCGCGATCGAGTCGACGATCTCCGGCAGTTGCAGCATCCTGCGCACCAGCGCGAGCTCGGCGGGGTCGGTCAGCAGCGAGGTGTCGCCGTCGTCCCAGGTGACGCCGCGTTCGGCGGCCTGCCGCAGGATGCCCGCGATGCGAGCGTGCGCGTACTGCACGTAGTAGACGGGGTTCTCGCTCGACTCCCTCTTCGCGAGCTCGAGGTCGAACTCCATCTGGCTCTCGGCGGCGCGCGCGAGGAAAAAGTAGCGGCAGGCGTCGGCGCCAACCTCGTCCACGAGGTCGCCAAGCGTCACGATATTGCCGGAACGCTTGGACGCGCGCACGATGTCGCCACCGTGTTTCAGCGTCACGAGCTGGCCGATGAGGATGGTGAGCCGGTCAGGGTCCAGGTCTATCGCCTGCATCACGGCCTTCATCCGCGGCACGTGGCCCTGGTGGTCCGCACCCCATATGTCGATGACGCGGTCGAAGCCGCGCCTCCCGAACTTGTCGCGGTGGTAGGCGATGTCGGACGCGAAGTAAGTCGGAGCACCCGTGCTCCGCACGATGACGTTGTCCTTCTCATCGCCGAGCGCCGTGGAGGTGAACCACTCCGCACCGTCGCGTACGGCGGTATAGCCGCGCTCGCGGAGCAGCGCCATCGTCTCCTCGTACTGTCCGTTGGTATAGAGGTCGCTCTCGCGGAACCAGACGTCGAATTCCACGCCGATGCGGTCCAGGTCGCCGCGTATCACGTCCAGCATGCGGTTGAGGGCTTCCTCTCCGAGCTCGGCGACCGCCTCCGCTTCGCCCATCACCAGATAGCGCGTGCCGTGGCGCTCGGCCAGATCCTCGCCGAGGTCTACGAGATACTCGCCCCGGTAGCCATCCTCAGGCACCGGCACGTCCGTCCTGCCGAGCGCCTCCGCGTACCGCGCGAACACGGAGCGGTAGAACAGTTCCATCTGGTTGCCGGCGTCGTTCACGTAGTACTCACGGGTCACGTCGTAGCCCGCGGCGGCAAGCGCGCTGGCGAGCCCGCTGCCAAGCACAGCGCCGCGCGCGTGGCCCACGTGCACCGGGCCCGTCGGGTTCACGCTAACGAACTCGATCTGCACCCGCCTGCCCGTCCCCACGTCCACGTTGCCGAACGTGCCCTCCGCTGCGCGGATGGGTTCCACCTGTGCGCGCAGCCAGTCTTCGCTCAGGCGGAAATTCACGAAGCCCGGCGGCGCTACGGAAACCTCGCCCAGCGGCCCATCGTCTCCTCCCTGTGCAAGCGCGTTCGCGAGTAGTTGCGCTATCTCCAGCGGCGGCCGCCTCGCGGCCTTGGCCACGCGGAGCGGCAGGCCGGAGGCGAAGTCGCCGTGCTCGGCCTTCTGCGGCCGCTCAACGAGCCCCGCTTGCGGCAGGTCGAAGCCCGGGAGTGCGCCTGTACGCTGCGCCTCGCTGACGGCGTCGCGCAGGCGTGCGGCAATGAGGTCTCGGACAAGCATAGGACGTTCATGATACCAGCGCCCGGTGCGGAACCGCGTACCGGTGGCATTGTCTGACTCAGTGGGGATGCGCTACGCTGCCGCCGAACCGGAGAGCGGAGGTTATGCCGATGACCGTCCTGCGTATCCTGTCTTACCGCCGTCCCCCCTTGCTTCTGGCCGTATCAGGCGTTCTCGCTCTGGTCCTGTTCATAGCCCAGCCAGCTATCGCGCGTGCCGCGGATGTCACTACAGAGACCGCGTTCGTCCTCAACACGTTCGCCTTCCTCGTCTGGGGCGCGCTGGTGATGTGGATGGCAGCCGGGTTCACGATGCTGGAGGCCGGTTCGGTCCGCACCAAGAACGCCTCCATGATCTGCATGAAGAACATCGGCCTCTACTCCATCGCCGGGTTGGCCTACTTCTTCGTCGGCTACAACCTGATGTACGTGGACATCGTCGGTGGAGTCATAGGCTCGTTCAACCTGCTCTACGGACCGTCGGCCGAGGAGGTCGCGTTGCTCGCAGGTGAGGGCAACGCAGCCACGGTTGTCGAGGAGAGCAGCTACTCCGTGATGTCGGACTGGTTCTTCCAGATGGTGTTCGTGGC
>JAPOOH010000179.1 GCA_026713505.1 Chloroflexota bacterium
GCGCTCCTCGAGGACGCCTCCGGTAAGCTGTTGCGGCGCGTCCTCATCGAGCAGGAGCGGGCGAGACAGCAGTGAGGCTTGGGCGTCTGGTCCCCTCTCCCTCGAGGGGAGAGGGCCAGGGTGAGGGTGAACCGGCGGTGTGGGGCGTGGCGCTTGGAATGCAGGTATGCGCTCCTCGAGCATGCGCCCCTGGCCCCTACGCCCCCAGCGACCGTCGGATGTCCCACTCGTGATGTGCCGTGTCGTGCGCGACCGTCAGCACCAACTCGGTGAGCGACTGCTGCCCGCGCGTGGGGTGCGCGAAGACGATGTCCTGCCCGGCTGACGCCGCCATCGCGTCCGCCCAGATGTTGGCCGAATGCTTCATCGACCAGAGCGCGGTTGCCGGCGGCATGCTCTCGTACCCGCGGGCTGCCGCGACGACATCCTGGTCAGTGGGGCGTAGCGCCGTCTGCCCCGCCGCGACCGCGCTCATGATGCGCTCGGCCCAGTTGCGGAGGTTGTCGGAGACATGCTCGACGTACCCCGTGACCGACCACGTCAGGTCGGGGTGCCGCGCGCTCCCGTCCGCGCCGTCCAGCAGCTCTGCGTACCTGCGGGGCGCGTCGAGGATCAGCGCCGTCCCCTCCTCCCGCGATATCGCCCACGAGTACCCGCACTCCCTGCACGGGTCTCCATAGAATCCTGCTCCCCACATCGTCATCGCGTCTCCTTCAATAATCCCTCTCTCCTGAGGGAGAGGGCAACGCGCTTTAGCCCACTGCCTCGCAGCCCTGTTTGGTGTAGGGGCGTCCCTTGTGGGCGCCCTTCGGGTGACCTTCCGTTTGGCCAGGCGTCCGCTGTGGCGTAACGCCAGGGTACCCACAAGGGGCACCACTACATCGATCCGTCATTCCCGCGAAGTCGGGAATCTCGTCCCCCACCTCTCCCCGGGGGAGAGGTCGCCGCGCGGCAGCGGGGCGGGTGAGGGCCCTGAGTGCGTGCGTCCGGGCCCCTTGCTTGTCATGTTGAGCGAAGCGCGCAACACCCTCTCGGGGAGCGTTCACACGCAACGGGGCGCCTCCCGAGAGATTCCTCAGCTCCGCTCGGAACGACAACAGCCCCCATCCTGTCCATCGATGTTCATTCTCCCCATGCGCGGCGCGCCGTGTCCACCACGAGCTCCAGCTTCCGCAGCTGGTCTTCCCACGCGAGGGGGTTGCCCTGCAGCGTGGACGAGAAGCCGCACTGGGGGCTGAGCGCGAGCTGGTCGCCGTCCACGTACCGCGACGCCTCCTCGATGCGGCGCAGCAGCGTGTCCTGCGATTCGAGCTCGCCCGCCTTCGTCGTGACGAGGCCCAGCACCACCGTCTTGCCCTTCGGCATGAACCGCAAGGGCTCGAACGTCCCGGCACGCTCGCTGTCGTACTCTAGGAGGAAGGCGTCGACCTCCAGCTGGCTGAACAACGGCTCCGCGATGCGGTCGTAGCCGCCCGACGTATGCCACGCCCCGTAGGCGCCGTTCCCCCGGCAGACGTGCATCGCCAGGAGCGTGCTGCTGCGGTCGAACCCACGCAGGCAGGCGTTGTCCGCGTCGATGTCGTCCTGGAGCGCCTGGTCCTGGTCGACGCCCTGCGCGGCCCACTGCGCCCGGCGCTCTTCCGGTATGTAGTCCGGGTAGTGCGGGTTGTCCAACTGCACGTACGGGCAGCCCTCGCCGATGAGCGCAACGACCTCGTCGCGGATGATGGACGCGACGTCGGCCAGCACCGCCGCGCGCGATTCGTACACCGTGTCCGTGACGCCGGGCTTGTACCCGCGCGCGACGACGTAGCTGGCGGCGGGCATCGTCCCCTTGTCCGGCCCCGGCGCGTGCTCCCTGACGAACGACGACTCGTGACCCGTGAGCCGCCGCACCTGCCGCAGCCGCTCGCCGATGATGCGGCCGCCCGCCGTGCCCGGCATGCCCATCGGGTTCTCCGGCGTGATGCCTGGCCCTTCCCAGTCGCCCTTGCCGCCCTGGAACGGCATGCGGACGGGCGGCTCGCCGACGATGAAGCCCTCGACCGCCTCCCCGAAGTCGCCGGCCCACCCGCTGCGCCGCAGCTCGCCGTCCGTGTAGACGCCGATGCCGGCCTGCCGCTGGAGGTCGATCACGCGCAGGATGTGCTCGTTCTCCACCTCCCGCAGCGCCTCCTCGGAGATGCGCCCGTCCTCGAACGCCTGCCGCGCCTCCTTCACCTCCGGCGGACGCAGGAAACTGCCGACGTGGTCAGCGCGAAACCGGGTTGTCATCGCTACTCCTCCTTCAACAATCCCCTCTCCCTACAAGGGGAGAGGGCTAGGGAGAGGGTACTGCGGGGCAGGGAACGGGCTGGGGTGCCTCCCTTGTCATGTTGGTCCGCCTGGCTTGTCATGCTGAGGCCCTTTTCCTGTCATGTTGAGCGGAGGCCCGCGCTTCAGTGCGCAACCTCGCGGCCCTCACCCCCGGCCCCTCTCCCGGGGGGAGAGGTCGCCGCGCGGCAGCGGGGCGGGCGAGGGCGACTCCCTACCGCAGCGAGAAGCCGCTCACCGGCCAGTCGGCGTCGATGCCGGGGCCGCTGCCGCCGTCGGCCCACCCGAACTCCCGCAGCAACTGCTGGCTGTAGCACACCCGACCGCTTACCGCGTCGAGCGCCTCCGTCGCCAGCAGCAGTACGGCCTGCGCAAGCACGTTCGGGTGCTCGCCGCGCGGGTCGTCGTACCCCGTCACCAGGCTGTGGAACACGGTGCCCGGCGTCGGCACGATGAGCGACGGCGCGACCGCCGCGACGCCGACGCCGTCCGCGTACACCTCGGACGCGAGCCCCTGCGAGAAGCGCTCCAGCGCCGCCTTCTGCGCGCCGTAGCCCGTACCGCCCTTCAGCCGGTACTCCTCCGCGCCCTCTCCCTCGTACGGCCCGTGCCCCGGCCCGATCGCCGCGACCGACGAGATGTTGACGATGCGTCCGCTCTTGCGGGGGACCATGTCCTCCAGCGCGAGACGGCTCAGGATGAACGGCGCGTGGACGTTCACCGCCCAGGAGCGCATCCAGCGGTTCACCGCGTCCTCCGTCACCGGCAGGAAGTAGGAGAGCGCCGCGTTGTTCACCAGCACGTCCACCGGCCCGTAGAGCGACCGCGCCTCCTGCACGAGACGCTCGCACTCGTCGGCCTCCGAGATGTTCACCGCGACCGCCGACGCCTCGTGCCCCGCGTCGCGGATGCCCGCGACCGTGTGCTCCAGCGAGCCCTCGAGCGGGTGGTCGCCCTCGTGGAGCGTGCGCGCCGCGCACACCACGCGCCCGCCCTCCCCCGC
>JAPOOH010000180.1 GCA_026713505.1 Chloroflexota bacterium
CCCGGGCGGCGAAGGCGGCAGCGAAGGCTCCGGCAGCGAGGGCAGCGAGTCCGGCGCTTCCGGCAGCGAGGAAGGCAGCGCCGCCATGCTGGCCCCGGACCAGACCTTCGACATGGTACGCAGCGGCGCGCGGCTGATCCTGAACTACAACGCCTCTACCAACTCCTTCCTGGGCACGGTGGAGAACACGACCAGCGGCACCCTGACCAGGGTCAGGATCGAGGTCCACCTCTCGAACGGCACCGAGCTGGGCCCGACAACGCCGATGGACCTGGCGCCGGGTGCGGTGGAGTTGGTCCTCCTGCCCGCGACGCAGGCATCGTTCACCGGATGGGTGGCGCATGCCGAGGTTGGCGGCGGCGAGGCTGGCGGCGAGCACGGCTCCGGCGGCGGCGGTGGTGAGGGCAGTGAGTCCGGCGGCGAAGGCGGCGGCGAGCATGGCTCCGGCAGCCGGGAATCCGGCGGCGAGCACGGCTCCGGCGGCGAGCGGGGCAACGGCTAGGGCCGGTCCGTGGCCGGATATAATCCGGCCACGGGGCCTCCGCAAGGAAAGGACGCGGCGCCTGGATGAGGCGCCGCGTCCAACGTAGCTCCGAAAGGACCAGCGATGAGCGGCACGGTACTGATCGTTGAAGACGATACGAGGATCGCGGACTGGGTCAGGGGGTACTTCGAGCGCGCCGGGTTCTCCGCCGAGGTTACTCACGACGGGGAATCCGGCCTGGCACTCGCCCGCGACCTCGCTCCGGACCTGATCATCCTCGACCTCATGCTTCCCCGGCTCGACGGCGTGGACCTCTGCCGGATACTGCGCCCGGAGTCGGACGTTCCCATCATCATGCTGACGGCCAGAGAAGCCCCCGTCGAGCGCATCACCGGACTGGACAGTGGCGCCGACGACTACATCGTCAAACCCTTCGACCCGGACGAGGTCATAGCGCGCGCCGAGGCGGTGCTCCGCCGGGTCAAGGGCAAGGTCCAGCAGGTGCTTACGCGCGGCAACATCACGCTGAACGAGACCACCGGTGTCGTGACCGTCGACGAAGAACCCGTCACGTTGAGCCAGGCGCAGACCACGCTGCTGTCGACGTTCATGCGCCACCCCAACCAGTTGCTCACCCGCGATCAGCTGATCTCGCTGGCCTTCAACGACGAGTTCGAAGGGTTCGACCGCGCCATCGACAGCCAGGTCGCCCGCCTGCGGAAGCAGATCTCCCGGGACGGCAGGCAGCCGATCCAGACCGTCTACGGCGGCGGCTACAGGTTCGTGGCGGAGGACGCGTGATGTCACTGCGCTGGCGCATCATGGGCGCGACCGTCCTCATCGTCGTTTTCACCGTGCTGATCAGCGTCGGTGTGGGCTACTACGCGACCCAGTCCCGGCTGGACGTGTTCGTGGACCGGATAGGCAGCGACGAGGCGGTCCAGCTGGCCCGTGACCTGAGCCGGGAGTACACGGCCGCCGGCGGCTGGGGGACCGTGGACACCGCGCTGTCCGAGGCCGGATACGCCTACGAGGGGTCCCGGGAGAGCGAGGGGCACGGAGAGAGCGAGGGGGAGTCCTCGGAGCTCTTCCACAACGACCGGGTACGGGTTGTCGTCACCGACGCAGACGGACTCGTGGTGCGGGACAACCTGTCCGTCCTGGCGCCCGGCGCCCCCGCGCCCGACCTGGCAGGCCGCCGTGAGACGGTGTTCGACCTCACAGCGGACCGGCCCGCGGGCCCCGTGTACGTCGACGTGAACCGCGAGTTCCTGTCGACCGAGTCGCACGGTTTCCTCACCACGCTCCTGTACATCATCCTGATCGGCGGGGCGCTGACGGTGGGCGTCGCCGTACTGCTGGCAGCCTGGTTGTCCAAGCGGATCACGGCGCCGGTCGCTGCGTTGACCGAAGCCACGCAGGCGATCGCCCAGGGGGACACGGCGCGCCTGCCGGTCACGTCATCGGACGAGTTGGGGAAGATGAGCGTGGCCTTCAACCGCATGACCTCCTCGCTGGAGACCCAGCGCGAACTACGCAGGCGGCTGATAAACGACGTCTCCCATGAGCTGAACACGCCGCTGAGCGTCATACAGCTGGAGGCGTCAGGGCTTCGCGACGGACTCCAGAGCCCCGACAGCGCGTCGGACCACATCATCCAGGAGGTGAACCGGCTGCGCGGCCTCGTAACCGACCTGAACTGGCTGGCGGAGACTGACCACGGCGAGCTGAGGCTCACGCTGGAGGCGGGGTCCATCCACGAACTGCTCACCGCGGAGGTGGAACGCTGGCAGCCGCAGGCCGGGGCACGGCAGGTCCAACTGTCGCTGGAATCCCCGGACAGCCTTCCGGAGATGCGATTCGACCGGATGCGCATGAGCCAGGCGCTGGGAAACGTGCTGAGCAACGCTGTCCGCTGCACCGAGCCCGCCGGGAACATAACGATGAGAGCAGGGTTGGAAAGCGACGATGCGCTGGCGATCTCGGTCATCGACGATGGCATCGGCATCGACATCGCTGACCTTCCGAACGTCTTCGACCGCTTCTATCGCACGGACCAGTCCCGCAGCCGAGGGATAGGCGGCACCGGCCTGGGGCTGGCCATCACCCGTGCCATCGTCGAAGCGCACGGGGGCACGATCGCTGTAGCAAGCGACGGACCCGGACTGGGAGCGACCGTGACCATTCGCTTTCCACTGAGATGAGTGAGGGTCCCTCCGACCATTCAGACCGATCCTCGCATGGTGGACAGCCCGCACTATGGTGACGAGGAGGTCGCTCCCGATGCCGCGGTAGCCTGAAGCCGGAGTCCCAGGGCGCGGACCACCTTCAGCACAGTGGCGAATTCAGGATTGCCGTCAGCAGACAGCGACTTGTAGAGACTCTCTCTGCCCAGCCCCGCATCCTGCGCCACCACTGCCATTCTCCTGGCACGGGCGATGTCTCCCAGGGCCGCCATGACCAGGCTCAGGTCCCCCTCTTCCAGCGCGACACTCAAGTATGCCGCCATGTCCTCCTCGGTTTCCAGATGCTCCGCCGGGTCCCACGGCCTTGTCTCCGTCTTTGCCATAGCAGCCTCCTAGAGTCCTTTGGCGAGCTCCAGCGCTCTTCGTATATCCCGTTCCTGGCTGTCTTTGTCGCCTCCAGCCAGCAGGACGACCAATGCTTCCCCTCTCCTCGCGAAGTACAACCGATAGCCGGGTCCGTAGTCGACCCGAATCTCGGAGACTCCTTCGCCCACCGGCCTGACGTCGCCGAGGTTGCCCAGGGATATCCGCCTGAGGCGGCTGTCGATCCTCACCCCGGCCTGCCGTCCCGATACCTCCTGAACCAACGGGCGTAAACCTCGGTCTGGCGAATCTCTATCATTTCCGTCTTGTATGCTACAGGATACTTTGGTGAAGGAACAGCCCCGTCACCCCACGAACGGCTATACTGCGCCTGATCTGACGTGACACCGAGGAGGCTGGCCCGAAATGGCGCCCTACACACGCATCTCCGGAGACTCCCATCTCGAAGTGGCGAACGAGCGCTGGACGCACCGCGTCGACCCTGAGTTCCGCGATCGCGCACCGCGTACCGTCAAGCTCGACACCGGCGCCGACGCCACCCAACTCGAAGATTTTGCCCCCACCCAGAACCCGATGGACCTCTACGGAGGCAAGGGGCGCGATATCTGGTACCCCGGCGGACAGACCTACGAGTCCACCCCCGGCACCGGCTCGCCCCAGCAGCGCGTGCAGGAGCAGCAGACGGACGGCCTGGACGCCGAGATCCTCTACCCCGCCGTCGTCTGCGGCCCGCGCCTCTGGATGCGCGTCAAGGACGACGGCCTCCACCGGGCGCTCTTCCGCGGCTGGAACTCCTGGCTCGGCGAAGAGTACTGCTCGGAAGCCCCGGACCGCCTGCTCGGAATCGGGGCCATCCCCGCGACCGGCATCGACGACGCCGTCGCGGAGCTGGAGCACTGCAAGGCCGTCGGCCTCACCGGCGTCCAGCTCCTGGCATTCCCCAACGGCGGCGGCAAGCCCCTGCCGGAAGACGACCGCTTCTGGGCCGCGTCGATGGACCTGCGGATGCCGGTCTCCATCCACGTCGAGTTGGAGCGGAGCGGCTCCCGCGGCGGCAAGCTGCTCGACTCCCCCGCCGAGGACGACCGCCTCACGACGGAGCTCGCGTTCCAGGTGCAGCGCTTCGCCGCGCGCGGAGCCGGCACCAACGCGGTGCAACTCCTCCTCTCCGGCCTGTTCGACCGCTTCCCCGACCTGCGCGTCTGCCTCGCCGAGACCTCCATCGGATGGGTGCCCTTCTTCCTGGAGATCGCCGACGTGCGCTACAACCGGCACATCCACTGGGCGCAGACCATGAACGGCTTCACGCCCCTCAGGGCGATGCCGAGCGAACTGCTCAATGAGTACTTCTACTGGGGCTTCCAGCAGGACCGCTCCGGAGTGGACCTGCGCCACCACATGAACGTGGAACGCCTCATCTGGGCCGCCGACTTCCCGCATCAGGAGTCGGACTGGCCCCACTCGGACATGGTCATGGAGCACAACTTCTCCGGCGTTCCCGAGGACGAGGTCTACAGGATGATCGTCCAGAACGCCGTGGACTTCTTCCACCTGCCGGAGCGGAACTAGACCGACTCCGGAAGGGGATGCCGGACATACTCAGAGAGAGGAGCCGCGATGACGAACCGGAATCTCGCCCAGGCCCCGAGCGACCGGATGACCGTGTTCGGCTACGAGCAAGCGCCGGAGCGCGACTTCCCGAAGAAGTCGATCCGCCTCTCCCGCACGGACTCGCTGACCGTATCCGCGCAGATCATCAACGGCGGCGGCGAGACCAACATGCACTCGCACACCGGCGTGGACGAGGCATGGGTCGTGCTCAGCGGACGCGCCCGCTTCTACGGCGTGAACACTGACGCCGAGAGTGGCGAGGAGCTCGTCGGCGAACTGGGGCCTCGTGAGGGGATCATGATCCCCAAGGGCGTGCCCTACTGGTTCGAGTCCGCCGGCGAAGACCAGCTGGAGATCCTGCGCGTCTCCGCTATCGACCAGAGCATCGCGGACGAGCGCGTCAATTACCGGCCACTGAAGGACTGGCAGATCGACCACGACCTCGGCGGCCGCGACGCCACCGCTGAGGAGCGGGAGTGAGTGCCTTGTCCATTCCGAGCGAAGCCCGCGCTTCAGCGCGCAGAATCCTCTCGGGAGGCGCCCCTGCCCGCTGGCGCTCCGCCGAAAGGATGTTGCGCCCTGAAGCGCGGACTCCGCCTCTGGCTCCCCCCAACGTGACAACGCATGGGAGGCCGCGGTTGAGGGTAACCACCACATGACCACGGAGGAGAACCGTGAGTGAAACGGACGAACTGCAGAACGACCTCGTCACCGCGTCCAGCATCATCGAGTGGGAGTTCGGCGACATCATCGGCCACGTCGGTGTGCGCCTTCCGAACGACGAGGGCGTCGCCGTCAAGATGTTGCGTGCCCCCCAGCTTCCCGGAGCCGAGAACTGGATGATGCAATTTGACATGGACGGCAACAAACTCTCCGGCGACGGCACCGTGCCGGGTGAGGCTGCCATCTACACGCGCATCTTCCGCGCCAAGCCGGAGGTCAACGCCATCGTCCACGCCCACGCCAACATGTGCATCGTGCTCGGACTGGCGGGGGGCCCCCTCAACGGCGTCCCCCCCCCCTCCGCCACGATCGGCGACGGCCGGCCCGCCTACCCC
>JAPOOH010000181.1 GCA_026713505.1 Chloroflexota bacterium
GCCCCAGAAGATGCCGTTCAGCGGGTCGATGTGTGCCTCCCTCCGGTGTGAGCGCTGCGTTCAGGATTCCCGGAGGGTCCTCGCCGGCAGACGGTCCGCGCAGGCCCGGCTCAGATGAGGTAGATGCGCTCCTGCAAGCGGCGGTCCTCCAGCGCGCGGATCGCCTTCGCCTGGGAGACGAACTCGGCCAGCGGGGTGCCGGAGAGGAGGCCGGCGTCCGTCAGCAGCGCGTGGAGCGCGGGAAAGAGCCGCTCCGCGGCGCGGTCTATGTTCAGGAAGTCCCCGGCGAAATGGTAGGGGAGGAAGTACGGGGTGAAGTAGGCGAAGTTCTCCCGCAGGATGGCCTGCTCCTCGTCCTGCGCGACGGAGCAGCGCGCCTCCACGTAGGCCTCAGTGAGCGGTGGAGAGAAGTCCACGTAGGCCAGGTCGGCGCCGTCGCCCACGAAGTTCTTGATGTGCGGGTCGATGGCGACGCCGGCGTCGATGGCGCGTTTCAGGATGCGCATGGCGCTGGCCAGCACGTCGGCGTGGCCGTTGGTCAGCGCTTCCGGCTCCTCGTACCGCTCGACGAGGTTCCGGCCGCCGTCCTCGCAGAGGTAGACGATGCTGTCGTCCGTTACCCGGCTGTCTGCGATGCGCGGCATGGGGACGCCCGCGGCGGCAAGCTGGTCGCGGTAGGCGTCCATCTCCGCCTTGAGCTCGGCGTACGAGGCGGGCACCGGAGCGTTCCGCCGGATCGTCTTCTCGACGAGCGGCTCGCCGTCGACCGTGACCCTGCGTACCAGGGGGTTGTTGACCGAGAACGGGTTGGCGCTGGTCATGAACGACATGTTAACCGAGATAGGAGTGGCGCGGTAGGCGTGCAGGCGCCCTCATGCATACGGGCTGCCTGGGAGCAGGCAGCCCGTATGCGGTGCGGTCTCGTTGCGTGCCGTGTTCGGGGTCAGCTCGCGGTCCCGGCGAGGGCGCCGACGGGCTGGAGCTGCGCGACGAACTTCTTGGTGGAGACCATGTGGCGCGAGAGTCCCAATTCCTTCGGGTCGAGCCCGATGGCGAGCCCGACGACCTGGGGCAGGTGGAGGATGGGGAGGTCGAAACGGCGGCCCGTCGCCTTCTCCACCGCGCTCTGCTCGCCGTCCATCTCGAGGTGGCAGAGCGGGCAGGGGACGACCATGGCGTTCGCGCCCTTGTCCACCGCTTCACCGAGGTGCTTCGCGGTCATTGCGAAGGCGTTCTCCTCGTTGGCGGTGAGCGACGGGAAGCCGCAGCACTTGCCCTTGCCGCTGATGTCCACGTTGGTGCCGCCCAGCGCCTCGGTTACCTGCTCCAGGTAGAGCTTGCGCTCGGGACGCTGGATGACGTCTATGGGGCGCCGGAGGTAGCAGCCGTAGAAGGGCGAGAAGCCGAGGCCGTCCAACGGGCGCGTGATCCTGCTGCGGACCACGTCCAGGCCGACGTCCTCGACGAGGGCCCACATGAAGTGCTTCACGTCCGTCGTGCCCTGGTATTCGAGGCCCTCCTCGGCGAGGTGCTCGCGGTTGATGCGCGCGCGGTAGGCCGGGTCCGTCAGCCGCAGCGCGCTGCCGCCGATGACGCCCTGGCACGTGCTGCAGATGGTGAGCAGCGGAAGGCCCATCGCCTCGGCCTTGGCGAGCGTACGCGCGTTGATGGGGTCGGCTATCTCGGTGGGGATCAATCCCGCGCCGCTGCAGCCGACGTCGCGCAGCTCTTCCACTTCGATGTCGAACTCGGCCGCGACGCGCACGAACGATTCGTAGAGTTCGGGGCAGAAGCCCTTTGCTACGCATCCGGGGTAGAAGGCGAACCGGTGGCTCATCGCTGCTTCTCCTTTCGCAGTCCCGCGTTGGCGCGGTTGTATCGGTCGAAGATCTTCCTTATTCGGTCCGCGCCGGGGCGTTTGTAGTGGGGTTTCAGAGTGGCCTTACCCTTCCTCAGGGCGCGGATGCCGAGGGGCAGCGTGTGCAGACCTCCCTTGATGAGGCCCCCGTACGTTTGGAGGGCGACGGAGCGCTCGTCGAGCCAGCCCTTGCGCGAGATCGACTCCTCGAACGCGTCGTAGTGCCGTTCCAGCATCTTGTTGCCGTAGCCGGACTTGATGCCGTGCGCGATGGCCCTGTCCCGCGTGTCCATGATGAGGTGCGTGGGCTCCAGGCCGAACGGGCAGTGCTCGGTTGCCTCCCAGCAGTGGACGCAGTCCCAGATGCCGTGTATCTCGCTGCCCTCCCGCAGACGCTCGGCGGTGATGCCGTCGCGGGGATCGAATGCGAACCGGTAGAGCTTGGTGAGCGCGGCGGGGCCGTAGAAATCCAGGTTCACGTCTATGACCGTGCAGCCCTCGTCGCAGAGGCCGCAGGTGGTGCAGCGCATCGCCTTGCGCACGGGGCGGAGCTCCTCGTCCGTGACGGGGTGGCCGCCGTTGGGAACGACGCCGCGCGCGAAGGTGTCCACCTTGTCCCAGAGGAACTTCCGCATGTTGTGCATCACGTCCTTCTCGACCGGTGCGTACCGGATCGGCTGGACGGTGATGACGCCTTCCTTCTGCGTCTTGCCGACGTTGATGAGGCAGGTGACCTTCTGGGCGCCGTTGACGCTGAGGGTGCAGTCGCCGCAGAAGCCCACGGAGCAGTTGCCGCGGAACGCGAGCGTGCCGTCCTGGGTCTCGCGCACGGCGATGAGCGCGTCGAACACCGTCATTTCGGGTGGCACGTCTATCTGGTAGTCGACGTACTCGGGGTTCGCCCGCGTGCCTCCGCGCTGGAACTTGAACGTGATCTCCATGTGCGCGTCTCCTCTCTGCGCCTGCTCTAGGCGTTCTCGGTGCTCACGTGCGGGCCGTCCCGGCCCTTCGTCACCTGCAGGCGTCCGCCCTGGGAGGTGTCCAGGTCCGGGTGGTCGGTGCGCCTGTGGACGCCGCGGCTCTCGGTGCGCTCCAGGGCGCTCGCAGCGATGGTCTCCGCCACGTCCAGCAGGCTTCCCACCTCCAGGTACTGGACGAGGCCGAAGTTGAAGTCCCGGGTGTTGGAGCCTGCCCCGAGCTGGGCGTGCTCCTCGCGCATCGCCTGTATGCGCTGGATGGCCTCCTTCAGGCCGTTGGCGTCACGGCTCTGGCCCACCTTCTCGTGCATGAGGGAGGCGAGATCCGAGCGCAACGCCGCGACCGGGGCGCCACCGGGGCGGCCCAGCGCGGCGTCCAGCGCGGTGCGCGCGGCCTCGGCAGCCTGCTCGCCCACCTTGCTCTCATCGACGCGGCGCGTGTGCGCTCCCGCCGTCAGCCCCGCGTTCTTGCCGGAGGCTATCGACACGAGCAGGAAGTTGCCGTCCAGCGCCTGGGCTCCGTGGAAGCCGGTGCCCGCACACTCTCCGGCCGCGTACAGCCCGAGCACGGACGTCTCGCCCTGGGTCGTGACGTCGATGCCGCCGAGCAGGCGCGCCATCCCCGAGTGCACCGGCGCGGGGTCCTTGCGGATGTCCACGCCGCTGAGCGCTTCCACGCGGAGGAGCGTGTCCGGGAAGCGCGACTCCAGTTGGGCGTCGTCCAGCGCGCCGTTCAGCCTGACGTTGCCGTCCTCCAGTACCGCGCCCGCTCCCAGGAGCAAGGGCGAGAGCGCAAGGCGGCTGCCGCTGAGCACCATGGGGGTGTACTGCACGAACTCCATGTCAATGAGCGGCGCACCCGCGCGGTACGCCATGGCGAGGCCTCCGCCGTTGCAGTGCAGCGAGGCCGTGCTGGGCTCGAACGCCCGCCGCGGCCCGCCCGTCGCGAGCACGACCGCCCTTGCCTCGAACGCCTCCACCGCGCCGGTTGCGAGTTGGAGCGCTACGGCGCCCACGCACTCGTCGCGGTCCATGATGAGCGAAAGGGCTATCCACTCCTCGAAGAACTGCACTCCGGTGCCGATGGCCTGCTCGAAGAGCGTCTGGGTGACGGTGAGGCCCGTGATGTCGTTGACGTAGGCGGACCGGGGCTGGCTGGAGCCGGGCGCGCCGACGCGGTCTATGACGGAGCCGACGCGGTTGAACGGGACGCCCATCCGGTCCAGCTCTTCGACGAGGACCGGGGCATCGCGGCAGATGCTGTTGACGACCATGGGGACGTTCAGCCCCGCGCCCGCGGCCATCGTGTCGCTGACGTGGCTGTCGCGGCCCTCCGTGCCGTCCGGCGCGTTGATGCCGTCCTGCACGGTTACCGAGTAGCTGCGGGTGGGGTGGGACTGGCTGAGCAGGGCGACCGCGGCCCCGGTGCTCCTGGCCGCGACCGCGGCGCGAAGTCCGGCTATGCCGCCGCCAATGACGAGCACGTCATGCATGTGCTCTCCCTCCGTGCGAGTGTTGGTGGACCCAGGGGTGTTGCCCCGGAGCGAGGGGCTGCGTCCGGCGGAAGCGCCCTCTCGTGCGCAACTTTACCACATCCGCTCTCCAATCTCCGTTCAGCCGAGGTTAACGGCGTCCGCGCCGGGGCCTGAACTTTCTGCAACTGTCGCATTCTGCCGGGTCTCACTCCTGCAGCTGCCCTCGTACCTGTCGGAAACCCCGCCATTACGCGACAGCGGATCCGACACAATCCGACAGGTATCCGACAGGTATCCGACACAATCCGACAATTTCCGACACCCCTTCGCCGGGGGCCTGGGAACCGAGCGCTCAGGGGCCTCCGAGACAGCGTACCCAAACGCCCGCCGACCGCGAAAGGGGCGCGTGTCGCGGGGGCAACGAACATCTCGGGGACAACTAACATCGATGGACAGGATGGACAGGGTTGGGGTGAGGCTCCGCTGAGCATGGCGAGCGTTCCCGTCCCCGCTCCTCGCCCCGTGTGCGCTGCCCGCGCACGCCGGGTTCCAGCCGGTGTGGGAACGACGGGGCAAAGACAGCATCTGGCCCTCCTGCGACACGTGCTCGTTGCGCGGATGGCACCCCTTGTGCGGCAATGCCCAAAGCAGGCAAGGGTGTGCCGGTGTCACGGACGGACCACACGGAGATAATGACGCGGCCATGAGCGACAAGATCCAGGATCGAGTGGACCGAGGCCAACATGGCCCCGCCGGTGCTCAAGGGCTGGGAGCGTAGTGTGAACAGGCTGATGCAGGTCGGTACAGTCCTGATCGTCATAACCGCGGCCGCCCTGGTAGGCGCAGTTTTCTGGGCTGCCCAGGATGGAGGAGTGCAGGAGACGATAGAGCTGGTGCGGGAACACAGGGACATGTCCACTCCCTCGCAGGAGGAAGTCGACCTGCTCCGGCAAGGGCAGTTCTACAGGGAGACACTCCAGGTATTCCTGATGGACAGTGAGTTGGACGAGGGCGAGTGCAACACGTTGAGCGATCTGGCCCCGCCGTTGGCCGATCGCATCGCGGACTCCAGCGCCACCGTGCGCGACTACGCCGAACGCCTTGGCGCGACTATCGAAGGTGTCGAAGAGCGTTGTCAGTAGGGGTTGCGGTCAGCACAGCGAGTTGGCCGCAGTGCGACACCTGCCTCTATCGCGCTTGCCTATGTCCTGCCCATAATGGCGCGGCCATGAGCGCAGCGTCTCCGCGCCTTAGCGGCCGCGCCGCTGGTCGCAGTGCTGATTGATGAAGTCTTGTGTTTCTTGTGGAAGCGCATCAAAGGCGTCCGCCCATGAGTCCCTGCCTTTCAGCGCCGCTCTCTCTTCATCGGTAATCTCGTCCCTGGTCATGTATCGCGCTTGTTCCTCATTCCAGACAAGAAGAGCAGCGTGCAGTTCGCTCAGTTCTTCCGGTGGTCTCATGCGCTTTTGGCGTTCAAGCATTGTGTCCCAGGCGTCTGCGATTTCTCCTTGAGTGAGAGTGCCTGAGTCCAGAACAACGGATTCCGCTGCGTCAGGGCAGATAGCAGCGTCAGCGTATTCTTCCACTGTGTTCAATACGATCGTGTCTTCCTGGCGATCGTTTCCAAGAAAGACAGCACCGATAAGAGCGATCGCGCCCACCCCCACCACGACCACCACGATCAGCAGTCGCTTGTTCATGTTTCATCCTCCTACCGGCCGAGTTTCTATGATTCGGCAGAATCATCAAGAAACGCACTATTGCGGCAACCCTCAGACCGCCGTCTCTTCCGCTTACACGCACAGGCTACGCAGAGAGACTAATTCGTGCAATTGGCTGGTGTCACCCGCCCTCGCCCCAGGTCCTGCTGGGTTCGTTCTTGCCGAGGATGAGACCCCGCCCCACCGCCCCACCCCACGTGCGCTGCCCGCGCACGTGCGACCTATCGGGTACCTCGATTCCCGCCGGTGCGGGAACGACGAGAAGAGAGTGTCTTCTGTCTAAGGGGACTACGCGCTCGTGCGACACGCGCCGGTTGCGTATTGGGGTACGCTCGATGTGCAATCGTCCAAACCAGACAGGCCTGTGGCGGTGCCACGCACGTACCGTACAGAGATAATGACGCGGCCATGAGCGACAACTCCAAGATCGAGTGGACCGAGGCGACGTGGAACCCCGTGACGGGCTGCACACAGGTATCGCCGGGGTGCGCGCACTGCTACGCGATGCGCTTCGCCAACCGCTTCCGCGGCGTGCCGGGCCACCCCTACGAACGCGGGTTCGACCTGCAACTGCGCCCGGAACGTCTGCGGCAGCCGCTCGAATGGGAGAAGCCGCGCCGCATCTTCGTGAACTCGATGTCGGACCTGTTCCACGAGGAGGTGCCGGAGGGGTACATCCGGCAGGTGTTCGACGTGATGGAGGAGGCCGGGCAGCACACGTTCCAGGTGCTCACAAAGCGTGCCGAGCGCGCGAGAACGCTCGCTCCGTCGTTGCGGTGGCCGTCGAACGTCTGGCTCGGCGTGTCGGTGGAGAACAGGTACTGGACGCGGCGCATCGACGCGCTGCGCGACGTGCCCGCCGCCGTGCGCTTCCTCTCGTGCGAGCCGCTGCTCGGACCGCTCAACGACCTGGACCTGACCGGCGTCCACTGGGTGATCGCGGGCGGCGAGAGCGGCCCCGGCGCGCGGCGTCCGAGGCCGGAGTGGTTCCTCTCGCTCCGCGACCAATGCGCCGCGGCGGAGGTCGACTTCTTCTTCAAGCAGTGGGGGGCGTTCGACGCCGACGGCAAACGCGTGGGGAAGAAGAAGGCGGGCAGGGAGCTGGACGGGCAGGTGTGGGATGGGATGCCGTCAGTCAGGGAAATCCATCTTGAATCGTGCTTGTCCCGATGAATCTGGTTGTCGAAAGACTGAGTCCATGATTCGCTTCCCTATATCTAGCTTGCTCGCGAACAGTAGGTAGTACAAGTTCCGATTGCCGTCGTCCTTGACCAGCCGGGGGTCGTTGACGGGATGCTCCCAGCCAAGCGCTGCCAGTCGCTTCACATAAAGGTCAATCAGCCCAGATGTTCGCGAACGTCGGCTAGTATCCCAAAGCGGCCGCCAGTCTGACGTTCCGAAGTATGCCTCGGTCTTTGCTGAGTCTGGATTCCTGTTGATGGACATACCGAGCGGGAAGTTGATGAGCAGTTCCGTCCGCCATGCTGCCAGAGATTGAACCGTTTCCCAGCTGGGTTCTATTCCTTCAGTGTCCAAGAAGATGAAGGTGGGCGACCTAGGATGTATCTTGAGCATCAGTTCCGGTAGTTCGACGTTTACGTCACCCGGGATGACCGTGGCTCTCTCACCTTCCCCTCGAAGTTCGACCTCGCTCTTGAGCTCTGCGGCAAGGTCGTAGTCCTTCTCGATGAAGTACAGATGGTCAAAACCGCGAGCGCCTCGCCTACCCCTTGCGGAGAGAGCGATGAGAGGAGAACCGTCAATAATCTCGCCGGTTCGTTCGACTAGATTGGTTCCTGGCCCTGCGAAGGCGTCTATGTAGATGCGTTGTACAGCTCGCTGTGTCGCATCCAAATATGCGGGGAGGTACTGGCCGACTATCTTCAGCTTGTCTTTCGTCCACTCACCAACTTCTCTGGGCATGCATCTACCCTATGCACTCCTCTTGTGACAACGCAACCCGCATTTGTCACGCCCCACCGCCCCATCCCGCGTGCGCTGCCCGCGCACGTGCGACCTATCGGTCGCCTGAGATTCCCGCCTGTGCGGGAATGACGAGATAGGGGGCTGTGAGGTTGCGCGCCAAAAGAGTGAACCTGCGCAGGATGGTTCGACAGGCTCACCATCAGCGGGGGAGGCCTGTTTCACAAGAATGACGGGAGCGGTATCCCTCAGATACCCCCCTACCGGGCTCCCGGACCGCTGCCGTCACTCCGCCGGGATCGACAGCCCCTCGATGAACTCCAGGCCGGGCAGCTTCTCCAGCTCACGGGGCGCCATCTTCAGCTTGCCGGACCGGCTGCCGGCCCCGAGAATGATGTAGTCCATCTCCAACAGGCGCACATCAGCGTAGATTGCCAAACCTTTCGGCAGAGCCAGGGCCGTGACTCCGCCGATCATCATTCCCGTCACCTCACGGGTCTCATCGGCTGAGGCGAAGGACGCACGCGACACTCCCATCAGCCCGCGCACTCGCTTGTTCACATCCAGCCGGTCGCAGGCCCGCACGATCCCCGCGCAGTACGCCGCAGGGCCACGCTTGCTGGCAACTATGATCGTATTGGCGGAGTGGGCAAGGTCGTACCCGTACTGTTCGCAGAAGTCCGCGGTGTCGCCGTACCGGGGATCGATCTCGATCCACTCCCAGTCTTCGATGCTCAATTCGTCAAGTGCCGCTCGCACTCGCCCTTCAATCTCTTCAGGCGTAGTCATCATCCTGTCCGTCACTGGGATTCAGGGGCCACCACCAATCAGCGTTTGAAACGCTTGCGGCCCCGAGACATTCCTTGACCCGAAGTCGCCGACGGCGCAGGTCTGCGCCCCGGACGCTCTCATCGTCTTCAGACCGACTGTGAAGAAATACTGCCTCTCCGACAAAGAGAACTAAATTAGCGAAGCGCATCCAGGGCTGCAGAGACTCCGCCCGCAGCATCTCGGGATGGCCGCAGCCTCACGCCTGGCTAACCGTTACCCGGTCAGGCCAGCGAGAAGAATTCCGTGACCGGGCCAAAGGCCTCAGGTTCCATCAGGGTGGGAGCATGGCCCACGCCCGGAACCTCCACCATTCGACACTCTTGCATTTCAGCCACCATGCGCTGGGCGATCTCCGGGGACAGCAGGTCGCTGGCTCCACCCCGCACCAGCAACACCGGCCCTGGAATCCGGCGCGCCAGCTTCCACGATACTTCCGGGTCGGGGCGACGGGGGTCGCTGCGAACCGCCGGGTCCATCTTCCAGGTGTAGCTGCCGCCTGGCAGAGGCTTGACCGCATGACCAGCC
>JAPOOH010000182.1 GCA_026713505.1 Chloroflexota bacterium
CCACAACTTCACGATGAACCCGGCCAACAGCCTGGATCGCTTCCGCGAGGCGCACGACCTCATCGTCGAGTCGTGGACGCGCCCCGGCCCGTTCCGCTGGGAGGGTAAGCACTACCGATTCGAATACGTGAACCCGTGGCCGCGCCCCCTCCAGCAGCCGCATCCGCCCATCTGGATACCGTCGCAGGGCAGCGGCGAGACGATCGGCTGGGCCGCGGAGCGCGGTTACACGTTCATCGTGACGTTCACGCCGTTCCGTAACGTCGCGCGTTTCATGGGACAGTACCGCGAGGCCGCGCAGTCGTTCGGCTACGAGGCGTCGCCGGAGCAGATGGGCTGGGCGCTGCCGGTGTACGTCGGCGCGACGGACGAGGCCGCGATCGACGAGGCGAGGCCGCACGCCGAGTACCTCTTCAACCAGCTTGTGCGCCGACCGCTTCCGGTCTTCTTCCCGCCCGGTTACCTCTCCGACGACTCCGCGAAGAACGTCCTGCGCGCATTCTCGGCCATCGGCACGCAGCGCACGACCATCGAGCAGCTGGACGGGAACTCGCAGATCATCATCGGCTCCGCCGAGACGGTGACGCGCCGCCTGCGCGAGTGCATCGACGAGTCCGGCATCGGCACGCTCGTCCTGCTGCCGCAGTTCGGCTCGATGCCCCACGAGCAGGCGATCGGCAACATGGAGCGTATCGCGGAGCAGGGCATGCCCGCCCTGCGCGACCACGTCAGCGCCGTCTACCGCTGACTTCCAACTGCTGGTCCCTTACGAAGGCTTCTCGCGGCAGCAGACCCCTGAGTCCGGCATTGCAACTCATGCCGAACCTACGCGCGGTCGAAATCCTGTCTGGCGATACCCAAGTCTCTCCGTACCCCGTGGACGGTTCCTGTGGCCAGGTCCCTATTGCCATGCCTCGGAACCGTAGTTTCCCGGTTGTTGGCCGGGTTTATCCAGATTTCGTGCGAACCTCCTGCCTGACGGTCGAAGACGCAACCCAGCCTCCTGAGCTTCCTCGTCAGCTCCCTGTACGTCATACAGCGACGGAGATGCTGCCTTGTCCTGTCCGCAATCGGGCTATCCGCGCAGGCAGAGGTTTGCCACGGTCCTGGTAGGAGAGGATGAAATGCTCAGCCACCGTGCACAGCTCAGCCAGAGTCTCTTTGGGTGTCTCCGCCCATGCTCGGCAACCGGGAAGTTCGGGTATCTCAGCCATGTAGAACCACCCCTGCTCCTCACAGGGTTCGTGCAACACGTAGTCCAGTTGGTACAATCCCACGTTCACCACTCCACGATGGCCTCAGCCGGCATTGTACGCCTTCCCGCAACGGACCTATGGGAGTGCGACCGGCCCTCGCCACAGACGCGCCCCCCATGCCCTCAACCCTTCACGCTCCTTGCCCGCGTACGCCGACCGTTCAGCAGCGTTCCCACCGGCGTGTACCGCACGCCCCATTCGTAGATGACCAGCAGCACGCCCGTCGTCACCACGATGAGCAGCACCAGCTTGACGATCGAGGGCAGCGCCCATTCGAAGGACAAGCCCTGCAGCGCGATGATCAGCGGCAGGTGCATCAGGTACAGCCAGTACGAGGCGTCCGACAGGTAGCGCACACGCGCGTTTCCTGCTCCCAGCACCGCACGGAACAGCCCCACCAGCCCCAACGCCATCATCCACGCGTAGGCAGCCTGGAAGAACAGCGAGCCCCAGCGCGCTCCGCCCTCCGCCGTGCCGCCTTCCTCGGGGAACGTCAACACGAGGCCAGCCAGCAACACGACCAGCGCGAGCGGCAGCGTCGCCTGCCACCAGCGACCGATACGCGCTCCGCCGTCGTTGCGGCCGAAGTAGACGGCGCCGAACCCGAAGAAGATGGCGTAGTACGCCAGCACATGCGGCGCGGGGAGGACCCCCGTGAACGTGTCCGCCCCGAACTCGGAGAAGTGGCCTTCGACTCCCATGAAGTACTGCGCCGCCATCGTGACCGGCACGGCCCAAACGTAGAGCGCGGGGGTTACTACCAGCCGCTCCGGCAGCCAGGACAGACTGAGGCCGAGCCGTCCCGCAACCCATACGATCAAGGCGAAGGCTCCCACCAGCCAGACGAGATACCAGAGGAACCAGAGGTGGCTGAAGACGTCGTAGGTGAACAACCCGCCCCAGTCGTACGCGTACAGCGCATCCCAGTACCACGGAACGAGCAGCCCTCTCTCCTCGTGCAGGCTCGCGTCCGGGTCGCCGCGGTACGGCGCCACGCCGCCTGCGGCGTCCGTTCGCGCGTCCGCTGGTTCGGCCTCCTCGTCCGACTCCGCCACGGCAGCGCCTTCTGCCGGTTTCGGCCGCTCCATCGCCTCGGTGAGGAGTTGGGCGACTTCCGCGCGCCCCGCATCCAGCGTCGTCTGCTCGTACGATAGTCCGAGCAGGTCCACGTAGTACGCCGTCGTCCGAGCGTCCGCAAGACTGCTGTGGATAGGAAGGGCGCCGTTCGGGTGTTTGGCGTGGGGGTCCGCGCCGCGCTCCAGCAATAGCCGCACGACCCCGTCCCGGCCCATGAATGCTGCCGAGTGCAACGCCGTGCTCCCGTCGCCGTTGAGCGTATGCACGCCCGCGCCGTTGTCGAGCAGCCACTCCGCCGCGTCCACGTGCCCGTGCAACGCCGTCCAGCCCAGCGGTGTCGTTCCCAGGGCCGGGTCGGGAACGTCCAGCGGCGCGCCCTCTGCCGCGTGGCGCTCCAGCGCGGCGACGTCGCCCCGCGACGCTGCCTTCCACACGTTGTCCTCCGGCATGGCC
>JAPOOH010000183.1 GCA_026713505.1 Chloroflexota bacterium
AGTGGGAGAGGGGGGTCGGCCACTCCCGATAAGATGCTGCGCGCTACAGCGCGGGCTCCGCTCAGCATGACAAGCCTTCGCCCTGCCTCAAGGCCCGCCGGTTCACCTTCTCCCTGGCCCTCTCCCCTCGAGGGAGAGGGGACGCGACCGACCGCTGGCGAATGAGGGCCGCAGGGATCGAGGTTCCTGCCTCCGCAGGAACGACGGAAGGGCGCGCCCATGAATGATCTCGTGCGGATGACGGCGCGGGAGGCGGTGGCCTGCCTTGCGGCACGGCAGGTGTCGCCGCTGGAGATGATCGACGCCGCGGTGGAACGCGTCGCAGAGGTGGGCGGCGCGGGGAACGCGCTGCCGACGCTGGCCGTCGAACGCGCCCGAGAGCACGCGGCGCGGCTGATGGCGTCAGGCCCGCCCGCCGACGCGCCGCCGGGTTACCTTCACGGACTCCCGTTCGCAGTGAAGGACCTGAAGGACGTGGCGGGCGTGCGCTCAACGAAAGGCTCGCCTATCTACGCGGAGCACGTACCGGAGCGCTCAGACTACCTCGTGGAAAATATCGAGGCGCAGGGGGGCGTGGTACTGGCGAAGTCGAACACGCCGGAGTTCGGGGCGGGGGCCAACACGTTCAACGAGGTGTTCGGGAAGACGCGCAACCCGTGGGACACGCGGATGACGTGCGGCGGGTCGTCGGGCGGTGCGGCTGTCGCGCTCGCGACAGGGCAGGTGTGGCTCGCTACAGGGAGCGACCTCGGCGGAAGCCTGCGCATCCCCGCGAGCTTCTGCTCCGTGGTCGGGCTACGCCCCACGCCGGGCCGGGTGCCGCACGGACCGAAGGAGCTTCCGTTCGCCGGGCTGTCGGTCGAGGGACCGATGGGGCGGACGGTGGGGGATGTCGCGTTGTTCCTCGACACACAGGCGAGCGGCGTGCAGCCCGTTGACCCGATCAGCCTGCCGCGCCCGGAGCGCCCGTTCCTCGAGGCGGTGGATGCACCGCGCGTGCCGGGCCGTGTGGCGTATTCGCCGGACCTCGGTATCGCGCCGGTGGACACGGAGGTGCGGGAGATCTGCGGTCGCGCCGTGCGGCTGTTCGAGGGGACCGGGGCGTCGGTGGAAGAGGACGCGCCTGACCTGCACGACGCGGAGCCGATCTTCCAGGCACTGCGGGCGGCGCAGTTCGCGGCGTTGTACGGTAAGCACCTGGAGACGAACCGTGACCTGCTGAAGCCCGAGGTGATCTGGAACGTGGAGGCTGGGCTGGCGCTCTCGGCGGAGGACGTGAACCGGGCAGAGGCGGCACGGGGCGCGCTCTACTACCGCACGGCGTCGTTCTTCGAGCGGTACGACATCCTGGCGTCGCCGACTGTGCTCGTGCCGCCGTTCGATATCGAACAGCGTTACGTGCAGGAGGCCGGGGGCGTGACGTTCGAGACGTACGTGAGCTGGCTGGTGATGTCGTTCGCGCTGACGCTCACGTCGTGCCCGTCGATCTCGGTGCCGTGCGGGTTCACGTCGTCCGGACTGCCGGTGGGTCTCCAGCTGATGGCGCCGCGCGCGGACGAGGCGTCGCTGCTTTCAGCGGCGGCACTGTTTGAAGAGGCGTGCGGTTTCACAGGGCGGGTCCCCATCGACCCGGTAGTGAGGCACCAATCCTGATGTGGCGCGTGTCGATAGCGGGCGGCGTTCTGTGGGTGCTGGTGACAGTGTGGCTGACGCTGGCGCTGTTCCAGGGGGCGTCAGACGCCGCGGACGAGGGCCTCATCGCGGAGCCGCAGAGCGGACAGGTGCTGGTGGCGGCGCTCTCCGCCGTGATCTTCGGTGTGCCGGGAGTCGCGCTGATCGTCTTCGGGTGGCGCAGGCGGCAGTGAGGCATTCCTGACCGCACGAACCCCGCGGAGCCTTGCCAGGCGGTGGATGAGAATGAAACGGGTAGGCGGTGGTTGTGCAGCCTCCTGTTCGGCACGCCCACCCCCACCCCGCTCCGCCCCACCGCGTGCCCGTGTGGCCTGGCGGCCACCTGCTGGATTCGCGCCGGTGCGGGAACGACGGGGGGGATGGCGGGAGGCCCTCACCCGACGCGCAGGCGCGTCTACCTCTCCCCGAGGGAGAGGTGAGGGAGGCGAGAGCGCGCTAAAGCGCGTCCTGCCTTTGCAGGAATGGCCCAGGGCCTTGTCAGGCCGTGTAAGGGAATGAAAATGGGGAGGCGACAGACCACGCTCGCCCGTACTTGCCAGCCGCGTAGCGCAGTACACGGCAGGACGCGCCCCACCCTTCCACTCCGCCCCGTGTGGCCTGCCTGGCCACTCTGGATTCCCGCCGGTGCGGGAACGACGGGGACCTGTTGCTCCTTGCAGCGGCAGGCTGGTTTCGCCGGAGCGCAGGGCTGCGAGATTGCGCGCTGAAGCGCGTGCCTGCGCGGGAATGGTTCGACAAGCTCACCATGAGCGGGGGAGGCTATTTTCACAGGAATGGCTCGGGG
>JAPOOH010000504.1 GCA_026713505.1 Chloroflexota bacterium
GCGCCCCCGGTGGGGGTGGCGCCCCCCCCCCTCTTCGCTATTTTCGGCCTGGTGTTCGGCAATGCCCGGATCGTAACCGCCCCCCCTCTCCCCCCCCCCGCCGTACTCGTCTCCCCCCGCTATCAGACGCCCCATGAGGTCGTCATCGTTCCATCGTGTGCCGATGGCCAATACGCCGCCCCCCGGAGCCAATCTTGTATACGCCGTGGTGCAGTACCACTCGTAAATGGCCTCGCGAATGGTAAGAGACTCGGCTTCGGCGGCATTTTTTGTTGTGTCATCCAGAATTAAGGCGTGACTTCCGAATCCTGTCAGGGGTCCATCGACCCCTGCCGCCAAATAGCTAGCCCCATTATCCAGCATCCAGTAGCTGGCCGAGGTGGCGCCCCTGTCTATCCGGCACTTCGGAAACGCGGCCTTGCGCGCTTCGCCCCGAAACGATGCCTGCGCTTGGCGGGACTGAAACCTCGCGATGTCCGCGTTGTACCCGCACATGATGATTTCATACCCGGGGTTTCGGCACATTAACCAGGTGGGGAAATTTTGAGATGCCAAGGTGCTCTTGCCAAGTCGAGGAGGCATCGCAAGCGCCAATCTGGGCGATTTCTTGTCCCTTATGTCCTGCTCGAACTTCTCCAGCCGCTGGCAAATGTCTCGGTGGACCCAGCCGGCGTGGTACTGCGGCACCGTCGCTTCGACATACGGCAGCAGGCGGCGGCGCATCAGCTCCGCCTCCGCGGCCTTCCTTTTCATCCTCCGCAGCTTCGGCTCGACACCTCCCGGGGCCAGCGCGCACATCGGGCACCGGCCGTGGTCGTCCATCAGCGCCGGCTGCATGGTCTTGTTGCAGGCCCGGCACGGAACGCCCTTGGCCGCCCGGGCCATGAGATCGGCGGCGGTCACCCTAGCCATCGGGGGTCAGATCGGCGGGATCCCGTCCCGTCGCCTCCAGCAGCTCCGCGTCGTCGAGATCGGAGTAGTCCACGACCTCGCCGTTGTTGATCTGAACCGCGACGGCCGGCCCGCGGGGCGCCAGGCCGTGCAGCTTCACCAGCGAGTCGGCCACGCGCACCACCTCGCCGGAGGTGACGGCCATGGCGTACGCCTCCATGTACATGCACTGGGCGGAGTCGACGGTGAACTTCTCTTGGGTGCGGGCCGCCTCGCGCATGGCGTTGGCGGCGAGGCGCACGCGCGGCATCCTGGCGATGCGGGCCACTTCGGTCCTGGGGAGGGCCAGGCGCCGCGCCGCTTCGGATATGGGCATGCCCGCAGCCAGCACCGCCGCTATCTTGCGCTGAATCTCGGAAACGCCTTCCGGAACCACCAGGCCGTTCATAGCGGCCAGAATATACGCTACTTGGACTTATCGCGCTTCGAGACGACCGCGTCCCGCAATCGCTCCTCTCGGGAGCGCTCTGTGACGACGCCCGGCGGTATGCGCTGCACCCTGCCTCCGCGCCGGATGTACTCCTCGACGTCGGCGGCCAGCCGGTCGCGGTCCTTGTCGCTCATTCCGCGTCCCAGAACTCCCCGTTGAGGTAGTGCGCCAGGGACGCGACGGCGGACTGCAGCATGGGGTGGCCGATCTCGGAGATCGCCTCCGCGCGCACGCGCATCCGCGCCGTGCCCATGGTGACGAGGGCGAACGCCAGCGGCGCGTCGTCCGA
>JAPOOH010000184.1 GCA_026713505.1 Chloroflexota bacterium
CATCCGCTGGGGCTTCATCGAGGCGGGCTCGACGTGGATACCTTACGTGGTCGACCGGCTGAAGGCGGAGAAGAAGCGGCGGTCGTGGATACGGAAGTTCGAGATGGGCGAGAACCTCTTCAAGCGGAACAAGTTCTTCGTGGCCGTGGACGCGGTTGAGGACATCTCGTACGTCCTGGAGTACGGGACCGAGGACAGCCTGATGATGGGGACCGACTACTCACACTTCGACACGTCGGCTGAGCCGGACGCGATCGACGCGGTGCGGCGCTGGGCGTCGGAGGGACGCATCAGCGACACAGTGGCCCGGAAGATCCTGGAAGACAACCCGACCGCGTTCTACGGCGTGTAAGGGGGCCCTCACCCTGGCCCTCTCCCCCAGGAGAGGGGACTTAACAGAAGTGCCGGAGAGGCTTCGCAGCCGCTCCGGCACTGGCTTGTGCCCCGCGACTCGCGGGGCTCACCTTCCGCTCCGTTGCCGTTCCCGGCGATCACTGCCGGACTCAGGCCGCCTCGGGCTTTGTCAGCCGTTCCGGGCGCTCTTGCCTGCTCTGAATAGCGGAGCTTCCGGCTTCCGTCTGCCCTCCTCCGGCAGCGCTCAGGCCGCCGGGAGGGCCGTACAGGGGAAGTGCCACTGGTGATGCAGCACGTAGACCGCGCGTATGCCCATAGTGAACCTCCCTTCGTTCACTTCCGGTTTTTCTTCGGAGGGGCGACCACCCTTCGCCCGCTCCGTACCGTCCATTCCACTGTACGACGTCACGCAACGACATGCAACCCTTATGTGGGCGGATTCAGGGCTGATTTCACGCAGTATTGTGAAAAATGTAACGAATTCCGTGCTTCAACGGCTGTCATCGTCTGGATTCCAGCCTCCGGTGGAATGACGGAGGGACGCTGGAATAACGGGGGCGCTGGAACGTGGTCAGGGGACGCGCTTCGTCTTTCCCCACCACGCCTCCAGCCGCTGGCGCACGGTCTGCTCGTAGCCCTGGTCGCCCGGCTCATAGAAGCGCTTGCCCGCGAGTTCCTCCGGCAGGTTCTGCTGGCCCGCGAAGTGTCCCTTGTAATCGTGCGCGTACTTGTACTCCGCGCCGTAGCCCAGGTTGCGCATCAAGCCGGTTACGGCGTTGCGCAGGTGGAGGGGCACCTGGTGCTGGCGTCCAGTCCGCACCGCGTCCATCGCCCGGTTCAACGCCATGTAAGAGGCGTTGCTCTTCGGGGCGGTCGCAAGGTAGACGGCGGCCTCGGCCAGGGGGATCGCGCCCTCCGGCAGCCCCACGAAGTGGACGGCCTGCTGCGCGGCGACGGCGACCGGCAGGGCCTGCGGGTCCGCCATGCCGACGTCCTCCGCAGCGAGGATGACGACGCGCCGTGCGATGAAGAGCGGGTCCTCGCCCGCCTCCAGCATCCGCGCGAGCCAGTAGACCGCCGCGTCCGGGTCCGACGCGCGCACGGACTTGATGAAGGCGGAGATGGTGTCGTAGTGGCTGTCGCCCGCCTTGTCGTAGTGGAGAGCGCGACGCTGGAGCGCCTCCTCCATGAGCGGGCGGTCGATCCGCTTGGTCCCATCCGGGTAGCGGAGCGCGATCTCGGTCGCGAGCTCGATGCCGTTCAGTGCGACGCGGGCGTCACCGGAGGCGACCTCCTGCAGGAATGCGAGGGCGTCGGGGTCGAGCGCGACCCGCTCATTCCCCAGCCCGCGCTCGGTGTCGGCGAGCGCGCGACGGACGACATCTGCGATCTCGTCGTCGGAGAGCGGCTTGAGCGTGAGGACGCGGGTGCGGGAGAGGAGCGCGGAGATGACCTCGAACGACGGGTTCTCGGTGGTCGCGCCGATGAAGGTCACGGTCCCATTCTCGACATGGGGGAGGATGGCGTCCTGCTGCGCCGCGATGGCCACCGGCAGCGCCTGCGGGTCCGCCATGCCGACGTCCTCCGCCGCGAGGATGACGATGCGCCGCGCGATGAAGAGGGGGTCCTCGCCTGCCTCCAGCATGCGCGCGAGCCAGTAGACCGCGC
>JAPOOH010000185.1 GCA_026713505.1 Chloroflexota bacterium
AGGACCCCTCGACATGATATTGGGCGATCCGATGCCCGCAGGCCAGGCGCTGATGCGGGCGTACATCGGAGAAACGATGCTGCACTCCGGCAGGGTCTACATGCCCGAGCGAGGCATCGGCTCCCTGAGCGAAGCGCTTGCCAGTGCCTGCTCCGATGCCATCCGCGTATCGACCCCCGTCAGGAGGATCGTCGCCGCAGACGGGGCGGCGACCGGCGTAGTCGTGGACGGCGAGACTATCCAGGCGGACGCGGTCATCTGCGCCGTCCCCGGGACGAAGGTCCCGGAGCTCATCCCCGACCTGCCGGCAGAGACCCGCCGCGCACTCGGCACCATCAACTACTCGACCGGTTGCCGGGTGGTGATCGGCCTCGACCACGCCCCGCTCCCTCCCGGCTGGCATGGCGCGCTCTACCCGGAGGACGACGATACACCCCTCCTGCTTGACCGCTGCGCGTTCCTCCCCGCCTGCGCCCCTCCGGGCAAGAGCATCCTGGACCTGCTCATCGGACGCGACCGCGCCAGGGAACTCATCCCACTCGATGACGATGAGATAAAGCGCCAGTTGCTGGGCGCCGCTCGCCGGAAAGCGCCTCCGGGCTCCGCCCTGCCAGCCGACGACGAGGGCCTGTTCTTCCGCGTGTACCGCTGGGAAGAGGCGCTGTGCATGGGGACGCCCGGAATGCTCGCCGCGATGGCAGACGTCCCTCAGCAGCTTGCGGGGCGCATCGACAACCTGTTCCTGGCGGGCGATTACATGCGCGTGCCGTCGGTCAACGGCGCCCTCGCCAGCGGCTACAACGCGGGGATGCAGGCCGCAGACATGTTGGAGTCGCGCTCCCGGTAGGGAGGGGGTACTTGGCGAGCTTTCAAGCTCCGCCGCCTCCCGCGAGGGTTCGCAGTTCGGTACACTCCCCACCAACCTGTGGGCGGAGCGCATGCCAGAACTGCAAGGCCGCACCCGGCAGAGGAGAGTACATGGCGATGGCCAACAAGACACGTGCGAAGGCTGCGGCACCGCTCAAGACTGCTGCCACTTCATCGGTTCGCTCGACCGCGTCCCGGAAGATCGACGAGCAGATCGCCAGCCTGGGCGACTGGCGAGGCGAGCTGCTCAGCGAGGTCCGCAGGCTCATCCTCCAGGCCGACCCTGAGGCGGTCGAGGAGTGGAAATGGCAGAACTCGGCCGTGTGGTCACATGACGGTGTGATCGCCGCCGCCAAGGCGACCAGGGTCAAGGTGCGGGTGACCTTCGCACACGGCGCGAGCCTCTCCGACCCCGGCAAGTTGTTCAACGCAAGCCTGGACGCGGACACGATGCGGACGATAGACATCCTGGAGGGCGATGCGATAGACGGGGCCGCGCTGCAGGCGCTGGTGCGCGAGGCCGTGGCTTACAACTCCAGCCAGGACGGCTCGGCGCCGGTGCTCCTTTCGGGCGGCAACCCGCAGGTCCCGAAGGGCGACGGCGACGCCCCCGTGCAGGCCTACATCGCGGCGATGCCGGGCTGGAAGAGTGACGTGGGTCGCCGCCTCGACGCGCTCATCGCGTGCAACGTGCCTGACGTCCGCAAGGCCGTGCGGTGGAACTCACCCTTCTACGGCGTCGAGGGCATGGGCTTCTTCCTGAACCTTCACGTATTCACCCGCTACGTGCGGGTGACCCTCTTCAGAGGCGTTGAGCTGGAACCCCTCCCGCCGGGCTCCAGCAAGGACCCTGACTCGCGCCATATCGACGTCCACGAGGGCGAACTCGACGAAGAGCAGGTCGCGGCATGGGTACGGCAGGCAGCCGCCCGGCCCGGTTGGGACCTGAGCTGACGAAGTGAGAGGACTCCGTGAAAGGTAAGCACTGATGGAACTGACCCTGCTCGGCACAGGCACGCCCCAGCCCAACCCGCAGCGCGCGGGCCCCAGCAACCACCTGCGCATCGGTGGGGAGTCCGTCCTCGTGGACACGGGAACCGGCTGCGTGCGTCGCATGGTGGAGTTGGGCGAGGACACCACCGACATCGATTACATCTTCATCACCCACATGCACTCGGACCACACGATCGATCTGGCCCACGTGCTCCTCACCGGCTGGATCCGGTACCGCAGACGGCCGTTCACCATCATCGGTCCGGCACGGACAAGGGACTTCGTCGAACGCCTTGTCCAGGCATTCGAGGAGGACATCCGCATCCGCCGCCTCCACGAACGCGTGGGCGAGGACGCCATGAACGTCCGGGTCATCGAGGTGGGCCACGGCGAACATTTCGAGGGCAACGGCTGGCGCGCCACGGCGCTCGAGGTCGAGCACGGCTACGTGAAGCCGGCGCTGGGTTTCGTCTTCGAGGAGGACCGCAGCAAGCTGGTCGTCTCCGGCGACACGGCGGTGAGCGACGCCATCATCGAGGCCGCATCCACTGCGGACATGCTGGTGCACGAGCTGATGCAGACGCAGCCCCACCGCGGCGGGCCGGCGCCCGATGGCCGCGACTACCACGAGGTCGACAGGGAGAATCTCTCCGAGTTCGCCCGGCGCATCGCCAACTCGCACACGTGCCCGCACGGGCTGGCGGAGGTCGCCGCACGGTCAGGCGTCCCGCACGTCGTTGCGACGCATATGAGTGACGTCGACGAACCGTGGTCGCGCGAGGTTATCTGCGCCGCGCACGGGAATACGCTGACCTTCGGTGAGGACCTGATGCGGTTCACCGTGTAGCAGTCCCCTGCACGTCTGGACCCCCACCTCCCTCACCTCGGCCCGGCCTACGATTGCCAGTACGACTCCGGGGAGGCACTTCGCCTTGCCGCTCCTGGTCGAAGCCGACTTCCGAATGCTCCCCTGCGGAGCGGTGTAAGATGCGCGCATCGACGGGCGGTACGTCCGCCTCTGGTCGGGAGCGCTATGCAGGCCAGCATCAGATCAGTCCTCCACCGCTACGGCGTAGCGTTGCAGTATCGGGACTTCCGCTGGATCTGGCTCGGCAGCGTGGGAGGCCAGTCAGCATACTGGGCTCTCATCGTCGCGCGCGGCATCTTCGTATATGACGAAACCGGGTTGTCTGGCCCCGTAGCCATCACAACATTCGTAGCGATGGCGCCCCGCTTCCTTCTGCCGCCGTTCGCAGGCTACCTTGCTGACCGGTTTGATCGCCGTATGGTGCTCGCCGCCGCCTACAGCTTCCAGTTGTCGCACGCCGTCGTATTGACCACGCTTGCCCTGACAGGCCTGCTGGAAGTGTGGCACGTGGTCCTCTTGGCATTCCTCAACGGCAGCTTCCGGGCGTTCCAGATGACGGCGACGCAGACGCTCATCCCCAACGTAGTGCCGCGGGAGCACTGGCTCAACGCCATGGCCATGAACCAGGTATCACAGCAGGGTTCCCGCCTGTTCGGGCCAGGGCTCATCGCTCCCGCCCTCCTGCTGTTTGACGTCAGCATCGCATTCCTCGTGAGCACGGCCTTCTACGTCGTCGGCATCGCCGCCATCCTCTCGATCCGCACCCGGTCCACCGGCGAGCTGACCCGCGGTTCACGGATAGGAGCGAGCCTCTGGGCTGCCATGCGCTACGCGTGGTCCGACGCACAACTCCGGGCGCTCTTCATCCTGCTGGCGCTGCACTGCTCGATGACGATGTCGTTCGAGTCGATGTTGCCCGTGCTGGCGCGCGACGTGCTGGGCGAAGGCAACGCCAGCGTCAGCTACCTGATGATGGGCGTCGGAGCGGGAGCACTGGTCGGCGTGATCGGCATCGCGGGCCTGCGGAGCGCATCGGGCCGGGGGATGCTGCTGCTGATAACAGGCGCTGTGAGCGGGGTCTCCATGCTGCTGCTGGGGATATCGGGCAGCACAACGCTGGCGTTGCTTGGCACCGCGGCGATGGGCGGTTCCCAGGCCGCATTCATGGCGATAGGCGGCGCAATGGTCCAGTCCCTCGCACCGGATGGTATGCGCGGCAGGATCTCAGGGTTGAACCAGATCAACATCGGAGGAACGATGGCGGTGATGAACCTGGTGAACGGCTTCGCCGCGGACAGGTTCGGCGCCCCGAACGTGCTCCTGGTGATGGGGCTGGGGTTCACCGCCGTGGTCGCTCTCAGCTTTGCCCAGGGGACCCTGCGCGGCATCTATCGCGGCGCTATCGGCGTACCCGCCCGGGCGGGGGCGTAACCGCCCGACCGGACAGGGCATCCCTCTCAGTCGGCTTACTCGAAGGGCAGGAGGGTTATCTGTGTCACATCCGGCTGACTGAGAGCGGTCAGCCGGAAACCCTGCACCCGGGGATGTGCCAGCACATAGTCCTTGATGTGGAAGAGCGGGAAGAGGCCCGCCTCGTCGATCATCAACTGCTCCGCTTCAGCGTACAGCCGCAGACGGGTTTCACGGTCCCGCTCGGTCCGTGCCCGTTCGATCAGGCTGTCGAACCGTTCGTTCACGTACCTGGTCTCGAACGTGTGGGAATGCAACAGCAGGTCCAGGAAGTTCTCCGGGTCCGGGTAGTCCGCCACCCAGCCACTGTGCCACAGGTTGCTTACAACGGCTTCCAGCGAGTAGAAGTAGAGGTCCGACTCGATCAGGTCCACCTGCACGTCGACGCCAAGCTCTTCCTGCCACGCCGCCACCATGAACTGGACCATCTCCGAGGGTTCGCCGCCCCGGTCCACCGCGCTGAAAACGACCTCAGGGAATGCTCCGGCATAGGTGGACTCCGCGAGCAACCGGCGCGCCTCTTCCGGATCGTAGGGGATGCCACGGAGCGACTCCGAGTAGCCCGGCATGCCTGGCGGCAGGAGGCCCCTCGCGAGTTGCACGTTCCCGTCGTAGACCACCTCTATCAGCCGCTCGCGGTCGAGCGCCATCAGGAACGCAAGCCGCACTTTGGGGTCGTCGAACGGCGGCTGCGCACCGTCGACTCCCACGTAGTACGTCGTGAGCTGGTCGTACTCCCCGAGTTGGCTGCTCAACTCCTCGCTCGCGCGTATGGCATTGAGCGAACCGACGCCGACGGGGACGGCATCCCAGGCCCCCGAAAGGTAGGAACCCAGGCCGCCAACCCCGGGCAACGCGACCAGCGGAGAGATGATGTACTCCACCGACGCCGGGCTATGGAAGTCGTCGAAACGCTGGAGGATAACGACCTCTTCTTCCTCCCAGCGATGCAGCTGGAAGGGCCCGGAGCCGTTGATGTCGTCGCTCATCCACCAGTCGAAACCGAGCGGTTCGACGGTGTTCCGGTCAACGACAGCGGCGGACGGGTAGGTGGGTTTGGGCAGGAAGAACTCCTTGGGCTCGTCTATGGTGATCCGCACGGTGCGCTCGTCCACCACCTGTACGCCGGCGACTTCATCCGCCTCACCCTCGAACTTCTCCTTCATCCCCACGATGTCCCCGAGGTAGCGGAAAGCGGTTTCGCTGTGCAGCTCGGCGTCAGTGGCGCGTTCGATCGAGTATTTGAAGTCCTCTGCTGTAATGGCGCGCCCATCGTGGAATGTGATGCCGTCGCGAAGCGTGAACGTGTACACGACGCCGGCGTCGTCGACCTCCCAACTCTCAGCGAGGTCGGGCACGATCCGGAGGTCGGAGTCGATGTTAACGAGGCCCCGGAACAGGCTCGTCACGTAGAAGTGCGATGTCGTCTCACTGGCGATGGCCGGGTCGAGAGTAGTGGGTTCCCCGAGCGGCATGGTGAACGCATCGTCGCGAGGGACGCCGTAAGGGGCCGGCAGGGAAGTGGTGAAGCTCGCAAGCATCGTCTCGAACGTTTCTGCCTGGCGCTCGACCTCTGCTACTGGGGCGATGAGCACGAGTATGTACATGAACCTGCCGCGCTGCGACAGTTGCACCCGGTGCACGCTCTCGCCCCCTTCCTCCGTGAAGATGATGTCCGCGCGTTCCGCCTGTGAGCCGTCAGCCAGCGTGACGGACCCGCCCCGTTCCACGCGCGGATCGCCGCTCTCAGGCGTCAGCGCCGGGATGATGACCTCCATCCGCTCGTCCAGCGGCGTGTCGGCCGTAACGAAGTCAGGCAGCAGCAGAAGGCGCGAGATGCCCTCGCCATCCTGGATGATGAACCAGGCTCCCTCCCCTCCGGTTGGCGTTACCGACCAGTTCTGGGGATAGTACAGCGACACTCCCAGCCCCAGGCTTGCGTACGGCAGGAACCCTTCGGGAACAGGGTCGGGCGTGGGCGTAGGCGTAGGCGCGGGCGTGGGGGTCGGCGTCGGTTGTGGCGTCGCGGTCGGCGTCGCCGTGGGGCTGGGCGTGGGTGTGGGCGTGGGAGTCGGGGCTGAGCAGGCGACTATCAGCGATACAGCGAGCAGGAACAGAACACACGGAACGGCACGTTTCATCACTGGAGGGTCTCCGCGGGGCGGGCTGGAGCGGCACCCGCAAGATTCAGGCCAACCCCTGAATTCTATCCCCACAGCCCGGTCGAACGCCACTACCGTAGCCAGTCGGACGCTACTCCCCCTCCACGCTGGAAAGGAGGTAGGCCCTCATGAAGCCGTCCAGCTCGCCGTCGAGGACCAGGTCAGGATTGGTTGACTCAAAGCCGGAACGGTGGTCCTTCACCATCTTGTACGGGTGGAGCACGTAGCTCCTGATCTGGCTGCCCCATCCGGCGGATACATGCTCTCCCTTCAGCGCGGCCCGTTCTTCGGCACGCCTCCGCATCTCGATCTCCGTCAGCCGGGCGCGGAGTATCTTCATCGCCACTTCGCGGTTCTGGAGCTGCGAGCGCTCGTTCTGGCAGGACACGACGAGGCCGGACGGGATGTGGCGGATGCGCACGGCGGTGGAGTTCTTCTGCACATGCTGGCCGCCCGCGCCGCTCGCTTTGAAGACGTCCATCTCGAGGTCGTCCGGGTTGATCTGCACGGCCACGCTATCGTCGACCTCGGGCAGCACTTCCACGAGCGCGAACGACGTGTGACGCGCGTGCGCGGCGTCGAAGGGAGAGAGACGCACGAGCCGATGCACCCCACGCTCCGCTTTGGCGTATCCGTAGGCGTACTCTCCGGAGACTTCCAGCGTCACGCTCTTGACGCCTGCCTCCTCACCGGATGAGAGGTCCAGCACCTGTGCCTTGAAACCGCTCTGTGCCGCCCAGCGCGTATACATGCGCAGGAGCATCTCCGTCCAGTCCTGCGCGTCGGTGCCGCCTTCCCGGGCGTGGATGGCTACTATTGCGCTGCGCTCATCGTACTCGCCGGAGAGCACCAGGAGCAGCTCGCGCTGCTCGGCCTCGGTGAAGATCGCCTCGCTCTCCTGGGCCAGCTCTTCTTCCATCGACTCATCGCTCGCCTCGATGGCCATCTCCAGCAGTTCAATAGTGGAACGTACGCGGCTCTCGAAGCCGCGCCAGCCGTCGATCGATGAGCGCAGGCGCGAGAGCCGCTGCATGACGGCCTGCGCACGCTCAGGGTCGTCCCACAGACCGGGTTCGGCGGTTTGCTCTTCTAGGCGCTCGGCTTCCGCTTCCTGGCCGGGGAGGTCAAAGCCGCACCATGATGCCGGCGATGTGTCCGGCGAGATCGGTGAGGCGTTGTCGTAGCTCGTCCATCAGGTCTGTCCCTCCCGCGAACCAGCAGAATTCACGCGTCATTCTATCATCCGACACGCCCTGCGCAGGGCGTACGAGCGATGGACGAGGCGTGAGCGCCTGTGCTACGCTCA
Organism: Chloroflexota bacterium; assembly: GCA_026713505.1. Lineage (GTDB taxonomy): Bacteria > Chloroflexota > Dehalococcoidia > Lucifugimonadales > Australimonadaceae > Bin16. Next base: position 7,667 of record JAPOOH010000185.1, read on the forward strand.
CTGCACGGCCGGGGTGTGGCGCAGTCCGGAAGCGCACCTGCATGGGGTGCAGGGGGCCGTTGGTTCAAATCCAATCACCCCGACCATCTCCCAACCCCTCATCGGAGAAAAGCTCGTGACGACACCCGGCAACGGGAAACCTCCGTGGGTGCTCGAGCACCTCGAACACTACCTGGCGACCGACGGCGAGGACGGCCACATGTGGCGCGGAGTGCCGACGCTCCTGCTCACCACGACGGGACGGAAGACCGGCAGGTCCATCACGACTCCGCTCATCTACGGCGTGCACGAGGGCCGATGCATCGTCGTCGCCTCCCGCGGCGGCGCGCCGGACCACCCCCAGTGGTACTACAACCTCAATGCCAACCCGTCCGTACGCGTCCAGGTGGCCGCAGATAAGTTTGACGCCTCCGCCCGCACCGCCGGACCCGACGAGAAGCCCGAGCTGTGGCAGCTCATGGCCGGCATCTACCCGCCCTACGACGACTACCAGGCGAAGACCGACCGGGAGATCCCCATGGTCATCCTGGAGCCCGCCGGGTAGTCCAGCCCTGCGAACGTGACCGAAGAGAGAGGCCGGTAGCTGTTACCGGCCTCCCTTCTTCGTGTTGCCTCGGTTTGATGCTGTTGTACGAGGTGTGGTGTCTCGTCAGGCCGCGGCGGGCAGGGGCGTCTGCACGCGACGGAGCGCGCGCTGCACCGTGCGCACGCTGATGCCGAACCGGTCCGCCACCTCGAACATGTGGAGGTTCTCGTACTGATAGCTCCAGGCGATCTCCTCATCCCGCTCCCGCAGCTTGTACGCCTGGTACCAGGCGGGATCGTCGAACCTGCAACGCGGCAGGGGACACTCCAGACAGGACATCGACGCCTCGCAGCCGGTATCGGCGTAGCGCATCTGCTCCGGCAGTCCGTCCATGGCCGGGTCTTCACGCCTGCGTCTCGACTTCGTGTAGATGCTCATCGCTTCCTCCTTCCGGTCATTCCGCTTCATAACGGCTATCCATTCGTTCTTCGGTTCAGTCATCCAGGCAACACGCATCAGGACGCCATGGCTATGGGGAACGCCATCTGCTGCTCTCCCGCCTGCTCCGCGTCCTCACTGGCAAGCATCGAAACCCCCTCCAGGAACCCCTCATCCTGCCCCTCGACCGCGACAACGAACCCCCGCGATTCGCTGAGGCGAAGCACCGCCCAGTCCATCTCGCGGCGGAGCGCCCGGTACTCTATCGAGCCGTCCGGCGCGTAGAACGAAAGCCGCGCAGTGAGCGCCGCCGCGGTAACGGCGGACGACTCGCGCTCCCGTTGGCGGGACGTCTCCGGCAGCCACCGCACGCATCCAGGCTTCAGGCTCTGCTCCAGCAGGCCCTTCACCTGCCCGTCATCCCTGCCGCGGACCCTCGCCAGCAGGTTCTCGCAGGGCCAGACCTTCTCCACGAAGCGCTTGATTCCCCCGACGAGCGACGGTGCGTCCGCCGCCTCGATCCACTTGTGGTCGAGCACACGCAACCCGCCCGTCGTCCGGGATGCCACGGTGACGACAGCCATCGCCCCTGTCCCGTGGAACACGCCTGCTTCCGGCACCCGCGTTACCACGACCGACGCCGTCAGGCTGCCCGCTTCGCCCAGCCTCCGCGGCCCACCGCTCCCGAATAGGGCGCGCAGCAGCTCGCGCGGGAACGCCGGAGCACCCGTGAAGACCGGCCGGAGCGCGTAGCCAGTCTCGAACTCTGGATGCGCTTCGCCGAGCCGCTCGCGTTCGACATCGACACGCCCCTCGTAACCCGGCAGCTCCGCCTTCACCCTGTCCAGCGGGACACGGCAGTGCCTGCGCACTTCTCCCGTTGAGGCTTGCCTATTGGTTAGCTTGACCTGTTCGAACGGCGTCTCCCCATTCCACGGACGCCCGTAGAACACGAGCGTCGCGCCCGAGGCGCCCGCGATCTCCCGCAACCGCGACATCTCGAACGGGCTGAGGAGGTGAGCGTCGACCGCCTGTATCAGTTCGAACCGGCCGTCCATGCGCCTGAGGTCCTCGGGCGCGGCATACATCACCTCCGCGCGGCCCAGGCGTACGCACTCGCGCCCATCCGACCACAGACCCTTCAATGAGCTCCCCCGCAGGTGACGGATGAGCCGCCCCTTCACATCCGCCTGCACCTCCGGAACGACGCGGAGCGATGCCCCACCCGCGTTCACGTTCACGCTCATCACCAGCATCTCCAACTGGGAGACCAGTTCGGTGACCCCCGCTCCAAGCGGCATCTCCACCGTGAACTCTGACCCCCGCTGACTCAACACGTCCGAGGCAACCACACTTGCTATCTCCCGCTGATATGTCGTTGGCGTCTTCATCTCCCTACTCCCATACAGAACGTATGTGCTACGCTGCCCCGCATAGTAGAACGGTTGTTCTAGGCTGTCAACACCGTTTTAGAACGCATGTTCCGCAGTTTTCCGGGCATTCCGCTCACTGTTGCCGTCCCGCTGCGCAAGGCGTAGGTTGTCCGGCAGTTCAGACGGGAGCAGGAGTACGCCCCGGCGCGCCGGACGAGCAGCTTCCGAACCCGAGGAGCACATCATGGGCTGGACGAACCATCACCCGAAGGGTCTGCTGTACAACGATCCCGCGAAAGCCTTCCCGGGCTACACCATCATCTCCATGTCCGGCGGCAAGGACGCCTTCCTCATCGATATGGAAAGCCGCGTCTGCCACCGCTGGCATCGGGACGAGGGCATCTCCTACGGTTTCCTGCTGGATAATGGAAACCTGCTCTGCAGGACACACTCCAGCGGCGGCTTCCTGCCCCCGCCCGGCACACCCACCGGCATCCTGGAACTGGACTGGGACAGCAACCTCGTGTGGAGTTACTCGGACCCGCTCGTCCACCACGACTTCGAACGGCTCCCGGACGGGCACACCCTGATGGTGCTCTACGACCTCATGCCTCAGGACGCGGCACGCCGGGTGCGCGGAGGTCACGGGAGTGTCGAGGAGCCCATGTACGGCGAGCTCGTGCGCGAGGTGGACGCGGCAGGGGAAACCGTGCGGGAGTGGAGCATGTGGGAGGCGCTCGACCCGGACCAGGACGCCATCTGTCCGATGGAAGGGCGTCACCAGTGGTTGCACCAGAACGCCTTGAACCTGACCCTGGACGGCGACCTTCTCGTCAGCTTCCGGCAGACAGACACGGTAGGTATCGTGAGCCGCGAGACCGGACAGTTCACGTGGAAGTGGGGGCCGGGGGAGATATCACACCAGCACCACCCGACGCAGCTGCCGAACGGACGCATCCTGCTGTTCGATAACGGGCCGCACCGCGGCGGGGCTACCTACTCCCGCGTCATCGAGGTCGATCCGGAGAGCGGAGGCATCGCCTGGGAGTACACCGGCTCTCCCCCTATCTCGTTCTACAGCTACCACATCAGCGGCGCGGAACGACAGCCGAACGGCAACACGCTCATCTGTGAGGGCGCGCCGGGACGGCTGTTCGAGGTGACGCCGGACGGCGAGGTTGTGTGGGAATACGTGAATCCGCACGTCATACCGGAGGGCGCGCCGATGGGCTCAGGCGGCCCGAACTCCGTCTTCCGCGGGCACCGCTACACCCCGGACCACCCGGCACTCGCCGGGAAGGACCTGACGCCGCTGGAGTAACCAGGGAGCAGCAGCCGGCACGAACAGCGACCGGCGGGGCTAACAGGACAGGGCGATGAGCAGGCTGTTGCGGGGCTCCGCGCTCATGGGATGGAGGAGTTCTCGACGTGCCAGGTGCATCCGGAGCGCGCCGTCCAGGAAGGCGAGCACGCCGTCGTGCAGGCTGCGTTCCGCGGCGGCGCGCACCTCCGGCTGAAAGGGATACGCCTTCTCCTTCACGGGGTCCAGCTTATCGGCCACGAAGACCGCCTGCCCCACCGGCGCAAGGTCCGGATGGGCGGTCGTATGCCAGTGCACGCCCTCCAGCACTTCCGGATCGCGTATCGCGCCGTCCTCGCGGAGCCACCCCGCGCCAACCGGCCCGTGGAGCAGGATGGGGGCGGCGCGCTCGACAGTGTTGACGGCGATGCCGAGCCGCTCTGCCTCTTCGATCAGCATCCGTCCGGGGATGTGACGGGCAACGTCGTGCGCGGCAGCGGCGAGGTCGGCGGTTGCGGGGTCGATGCCGTGCGCGGCGGCGAGGTCGCGCGCGATGCCCCGTACCCGCTCGATGTGCGCGCGGAGGCCGTCCGGCAGCGAGTCGAGACGTGCGATGAGGCTTGGCGGGAGGTCCGTGGTCATGGCCACGCTCAGCCCATGGGGCCGAGGCGGCGTCCGGCAAGTATGTGGAGGTGGAAGTGGGGCACTTCCTGACCGGAGTCCGGCCCCTGGTTCGCGACGAGGCGGTAGCCGGCGTCGGTGGCCCCGAGACTGCGCGCTATGCCGGGTGCGGCTTCGACGCAGTGGGCGGCAGCGGCGACGGGGCCCGCTTCCGCGTCTGCGAGCGCCTCGACGTGCTCGTGGGGTATGACCAGGATGTGCGTTGGGGCCTTCGGGTTTATGTCGCGTATGGCGAAGATAGTGCCATCGTCGAAGAGCTTCTCGGCAGGGATCTCCCCCTGCCCGATCTTGCAGAAGATGCAGTTGGGGTCAGCCATATCTGCCTCCGCGCAGAACCGGCCTGCTCCCAGGGGCAGGTCGCG
>JAPOOH010000186.1 GCA_026713505.1 Chloroflexota bacterium
AGCAAGCTGCACGTCCCGGCCACCGCGCGGGCGAGCTTCTACCTCTACAATACGGAGCAGGAGGTGGATGTGCTCATCTCCGCGCTCAGGCACACGATGGAGTACTTCAGCGATGCAGATGCCCGACAGGCTAGATGACCTCTACAAGGACATCATCCTGGACCACTACCGACGCCCCCGGAAACAGGGCCTGCTCCCCGACCCGGACCTGAAGTCGACGGGCTTCAACCCATTCTGCGGCGACCAGGTGGTGCTGACCATCAGCCTCGACGGCGACGGTCGCATCAGCGAGACCGGCTTCGAAGGAGAGGGCTGCTCCATCAGCCAGGCGTCGGCGTCGATGCTGGCGTCGCACCTCGGCGGTCAGACGATCGAGGAGGCGGAGGCGCTCGTGCAGACGTTCAAGGGCATCATGCAGGGCGAGGAAATCACCGAGGAGCAGGAGGACGAGCTGGGGGAGATCGTGGCCCTGCAGGGCGTGCGGGAGTTCCCGATCCGCATCAAGTGCGCCCTGCTCGGCTGGACGACGCTCCAGGATGCCATAGCGGACTACCGGAAGTCGCAGGCGGGTTGAGCCCTACCCTTCATCCTCCACAACGACCGCCGTCCCGTACGCCAGCAGCTCGGACGCGCCCTGCATGACCATGGACGTGACGAAGCGCATGCCGACGACCGCGTTGGCGCCCATGCTCTCCGCCTGCTCCACCATCCGCATGATGGCCTGCTCCCGCGACTCCGACATGAGCCGCGTGTACTCGGTCACCTCGCCGCCCACGATGTTGCGGAGGCCGGCGACGATGTCGCGTCCGATGTTGCGAGCACGGATCGTGTTCCCTTGCACGAGGCCCTTCACCTCCGTGATGCGCTTCCCCGGGACTGAGTCGGACGTGGCAAGGATCATCGGTCAACCTCCTCGAATCGCTCTGTCTTGCTCTCTCGTATCCGGTCGCGGATGACCGAGGCCACCAGCACTATGAATCCAACGATGACGGCGGCGACGGACAGCCTGACCAAGAATGGGACCTCATCGGCAGCGAACAGCTCCGCCAGCGCGTATTAGATCCCTACGCCCAGCAGTCCGTACTGCCGTACCTCTTCTGTCTCCCCAACGCGTCTGTCCGTTTCGAATGACCTGACGCGTCCGCATCGCATGCAACGACCAGCGCCGTCGATAGAGCCGTGGCACCACTTACAGGTTTCCGGGCCGAACGGAGTGTTCATGCCTAGCCCTTAGACATGATACACACGTGACACATCCGGACGGCGGACTGTATCCCGGCGTCTTGCAGGCCCGCGCAGCGTAGGGATGTGCTCACGAAAATCCCTACAGCAGTTCCACTTCAGTTGCGCCATCCCCGCCCCGCTCGCGCGGAGCGAATGCATACGACGCCACCACGCTGCTGTCCGCGAGGCGACGCCAGACGGCGTTGCGCAGCGCGCCCGTCCCCTTCCCGTGCACGATGCGCACGCGCGTCAGGCCGTACGCGACCGCGCTGTCCAGGTAGGCGTCGAGCCGCTCGACCGCTCCGTTGGCGCGCTCGCCACGCACGTCCAACTCGATGCCGGGCGCGGGCGTGGACAGCGGGATCGCGACACTCGAACGGGTCGGCCGCCGGGTGCGCTCGTCCTCTATCGGCTCTCCCGCCCGGCGGAGGCGGGACACGTCCAACTGGATGCGGGCCGAGCCGACCAGCACCTCGACGCGCCCCGCGCTGTCTGGTTCGGTGAGCACCGCTCCCTTGATGCCGAGCGCCCCCACCTCCACCGTCTCCCCCACGTTGAGCCTGGTCTTACGCTCCGGTGGCACGGGAGGACGCTTCCCCCAGACGCGAGAGCGGAGCGCGCGCTGCACGTCCGCAACGTCGGCGGAGGCCGCTTCCATCACGCGCGGAGGAGGCGGCTCGCCGCGGAACGTCTGCCACTCCGCCGCGGACTCGGCCCGTTTCAGCTTCGCACGCACACGGCTCGCCTCCTGCCGCAGTTCGGCCCGCACCTCCTCCACCACCGACGCCTGCGCCGCCTCCAGCGCTTCGACCTGCCGCGCGAGTTCCGCTGAGAGCTCGGAGGCCCTGGCGCGCTCGGCCTCCGCCTCGTCGAGCTTCTCGCGGGTCAACGCGCGCTCCCAGCGTATCGCCGAGAGCAATCCTTCCGTCTCGCGGTGCGCGGGGCCGAGCCGCTGTTGCGCGGCCTCGATGATCCGAGCGTCCAGGCCGGTCCGCGCCGCGATCTCCATCGCGTAGCTCCTTCCCGGCAGGCCCATCGTGAACTTGTACGTAGGACGGAGCGTCTGCGGGTCCAATTCCACGCTGGCGTTCTCCATCGCCTCGTGCTCCTCGGCGAGCGCCGCGAGCGGGCGGTGGTGCGTCGTGACGACGCACGGCACGCCCTGTTCCGCCAGGTGCGCCGCGACCGCGCATCCGAGCGCCGCGCCCTCCTCCGGGTCCGTTGACGTGCCGAGTTCGTCGAACAGCGCGAGCGAGCGCGGCGTCGCGTGCGCCAGTATCCCGGCGATGGCGGTGATGTGCGAGCTGAACGTGGAGACGGCGAGCTCGATGCTCTGCTGGTCGCCTATGTCGGCGTAGACGCCGTCGAAGAGCGGCAGCGACGTCTGCGGCGCACAGGGCAGCAGCAGGCCGCTCTGCCGCATGAGCGCCATGAGGCCGAGCGTCTTGAGCGCGACGGTCTTGCCTCCCGTATTCGGGCCGGTGACGACGAGCACCGAGACCGGCGGCTCCAGCGCGAGCGAGACGGGCACCGCGCCGGAGTCGATCAGCGGGTGGCGCGCCTCCACGAGCTGCACAGCGGCGCCTTCCCCGACCGCGACCCCCCGGTACGTCCGAGCGTAGCGCGCCTTGGCGAGCGCAGCGTCCAGGCGTGCGACCATCTCCAGCGCGTGCATCGCTTCCGCCGCGCGACGCCCCACGCTCGCAGTGAGGCGCTGCAGGATCCGGCGCACCTCGTCCTGCTCCGCGTCGCCTGCTTCGCGCCAGCGGTTCGTGCGGTGCACGTTGGCGAACGGCTCGATGAACAGCGTCGCGCCGGAGTCGGAGGTGCCGTGGACGATGCCGGGCATCCGGCCCTTGAAATCGGCCTTCACCGGCAGCACGAGCCTGCCGCCGCGCACGGTGTAGAGCCGGTCCTGCAGCACTTCCACGCCGACGTAGGAGTCCACGTACGCCTGCATACCCTGCGACGCGTGGTGGTAGGCGTCGCGGCTCTCGGCGCGGAGCTGGCGCAGCAGCGGGCTGGCGTCGTCCTTCCGCTCGCCCGAGGGCGTCAGCTTCGCGCGCAGCTCGCGCTCCAGGAGCCGCAGGTCCGCGATGTTGCGCGTGAGGTTCCGCAGCAGGGGCGTCCGAGAGCGGGCCGAACCGCCCAGCGCCTTCGCCGAGCGTGCCGTGTCGAGCCCATCGGCGACGGCGATCAGTTCGCTGCCGGAGAGCGCGCTGCCCATCGCGGCGCGCTGGACCAGCGGGCGCGGGTCGTGGGAGAGTGAGAGAGGTGGCGAGTCCTCGAGCAGGAGCCCTGCCTCGGCGGTCTCCTGCTGCAATGCGGCGACGGCCGCGGAGTCGTAGACGGGCGTGAGCGCCAGCGCGCGCTCGCGGGACATCGGCGTGCGGGTATGGCTCGCCAGCGCCTCGCGGATGCGGGGGAACTCAAGGAGGTCCAGCGTCCGCTCGCGCAGTTCAGGCCCCGTCGCAGAGGCGGGCCGCACGTCCGGCAGGTTCGTCATCGTTCGTTGGATTCTACAGGGGGCGGTCAGCAAACGTGTACGTCCGTTCCTGCGCGTGCTAAACTCAGCCATTGCGCTCTCGCACCAGCGATGCGGAGCGGGAACGGAGGACCCAGGGCAACGTGCGGGTCATCGGGCTCACGGGCGGGATCGGCACCGGCAAGAGCGAGGCCGCGCGCATCCTCGCGGAACTCGGCGCAGTCGTGATCGACGCCGACGCTGAGGGGCACCGCGCCTACGCCAGGGGGTCCATCGGCTGGCGGCGTCTCGTCGAGCTGTTCAGCAGCGGCATCCTGAACGACGACCAGGAGATAGACCGGGCCAGGCTCGGCCAACTCGTGTTCGCCAACCCGCAGGCGCTCGCCTGGCTCAATGCCGCGATCCACCCACTCATCCGCCAGCAGGTGTCGCAGGCGATAGAGCGGCACCGGGAGAACGGCGAACACGCCGTCGTCATCGACGCTGCGCTGCTCTACCAGGCGAAGTGGGACGACCTCGCGGACGAGGTGTGGGCCGTTTCCGCACCGCCCGACGTGGTGCTGGAGCGCATGCGGCAACGCGGGATGACCCCGGAGGATGTGCGCCGTCGCTCCGACGCGCAGGGCGGCGGCGATGCCGCGCTGGGCCGAGCGGACGCTATCATTGAGAACTCGAGCTCGCCGGAGGACCTGCGGGCCCGCGTTCAAGGGTTGTGGGAAGAGAGAATCCTG